>JANPOR010000001.1:0-3572 GCA_031428075.1 Hymenobacter sp.
CCCGGGCCGGAAACCGCGCTGCCGGGGGGGGGGCGCGCCGCGCGCGCCTGGGCACGCCGGGGCGTGGTGGCGTTCGAGGCGCAGCGCTTCGGCGGCGCGCTCTACAACGAAACACGGGTGGGCGTGGGCTACGGCTACCGGGTGGGCCAAATCAGCGTGGGCGGGCGAGTGGAGATGCTGCAAATTAGCATCGAAGGGCTGGGTAGTCGGCGTGCGGCGCTGGTCTCGCTGGGAGGGCAGGCCGAACTAATACCCGGCCGGCTGACGCTGGGCGTGTACGGCTACAACCTCGGCCAGGCCCGCCTGGCCAGCTACCAAGACGAGCGGGTGCCCACCGTGCTCCGCGCCGGGTTAGCCTACCGACCCACGGCGCAGGTACTGCTGGCCGTCGAAACCGAAAAAGATGTGGAGCGCTCCGCCAACTTCAAGGCCGGGGTGGAATACCGGCCGGTGGAGGCGCTGGCGGCCCGCGTTGGTGTGGCCACCCTCAGCGAGGAAATGAGCGCGGGCGTCGGCGTGCGCTTCAAGGATTTTGGACTGGACTACACGGCGGCTTTTCAGTCGGTGCTGGGCTTCAGCCAACACCTGAGCATAACGAAATCGTGGGGCCGGAAAAATAGATAAACAATTGTTAGTGACAAGCTAACGGTGTAGAAATTTACTTTTTTTAAATAGTGTGCCTATAATTCTGGAAGCATTAATTATGCGGTTTGCACGGCCTGGTTTGCGGTGGCTGATGGTGCCTGCTATTAGCTGCTTACTGCCAACTGCTCTGCGTGCCCAGGACTACCCGCGGCGCCCGCCCGACCTCGACCGGCTGACGCAGGAGTTGTTCGCCGAAATCCAGAGCGACAAGGTACCGGTCGAGGACATCTACGAAACGTTGCTCAACTACTACCAAGCCCCGCTCGACCTCAACGCTGCCAGCCGCGAAGACCTACGGGCCCTGCTGCTGCTTTCGGAAGTCCAGATTACCAACCTTTTGCATCACCGCGAGGCCAATGGCCTGTTGTTGAGTGTGTACGAGCTGCAAAGCATCGAAGGATTTGACTTGCGGACCATCGGCCGGCTCTTGCCGTTTGTGGTAGTAACGGGGGCCGACGCCCGCGCTGCCCGGGGGCCCCTGTGGCAGCGCATTTTGCACGAAGACAACGCCTACCTGCTCTTGCGGCACGAGCGGGTGCTGCAAACCCGCCAGGGCTACACCGCGCCCACGCTCTACCAGGGCCGCCCCACGCTGCGCTACCTTGGGGGCCCCGATAAGGTGGCGTTGCGCTACCGCGCCAGCCACAGCCAAGACTTCAGCGTGGGTTTCTCGCTGGAAAAAGACGCCGGCGAGTCCTGGGCCTGGCAGCCAGGGCAGGGCCGGGTGGGGTTCGACTACTTCTCGGCGCACCTCGTGTTGCAGGAGCGCGGGCGCTGGAAAACGCTAGCCCTGGGCGACTACCAGATGCAATTTGGGCAGGGACTGCTGCTTTCGTCGGGCTTCGCCGTGGGCAAGGGCGCGGAGGTGATTACCACCGTGCGGCGCTCGTCGGTGGGCGTGCGGCCCTACGCGGGGCTGCTCGAAAACTCGTTTTTCCGGGGTGGCGCGGCCACCTACCAGCTGGCCCCGCGCTGGCAAGCCACGGGCTTCGCCTCGCACCGCAACGTGGACGCCAACCTGCGCCAGACCCAGGATTCGTTGGCTGCGTACGACGAGTTCAGCTCGGGCCTGCTCTACACCGGCTTGCACCGCACGGCCACCGAGCTGGTCAGCCGCCACCGCCTGGCCGAAACTGTGGGCGGCGGCCATCTTACTTACGTCAGCGCCGGCGGCGAGCTGTCCCTGGGCCTCACCGCCGTGGGTACCCACTACGGCGCGCCGCTGCTCAAGCGTCCCGAGCCGTATAACCTGTTCGAGTTTAGCGGGAAAAACAACCTGGGGCTGGGCCTCGACTATAGCTACGTGTGGCGCAACCTGCTGCTCTTCGGCGAAACGGCCCGCACCACGGGCGGGGCCGTGGGCACCGTGAACGGCTTGCTCGCCAGCCTGGGCCCCACCGCCGACGCGGCCGTGCTGGTGCGCTACTACCCGGCTGATTTCCACACGCTCTACGGCAACGCGTTCGGTGAGAACTACCGCAACATCAACGAGGGCGGCGTGTACCTGGGGCTGAAGGTGCGTCCGGTGTCGCACTGGGAGGCGTCGGCGTACTACGACCAGTTCCGGTTTCCGTGGCTGCGCTACCGCGTGGGGGCCCCCACCGGCGGCCACGACGCGCTGCTGCGGGTGGCCTACACGCCCAGCAAAACCAGCATCCTGTCGGCCCAATTGCGCCAGCGCCTCAAGCCCCGCGACCTGCCCACTGGCCCCGAACGCCCCGTGCCGCTGCCCGGCAACTACTTGCAGCAGAGCTTGCTTTTGTATTACAGCGGGGCCCCCGCGGCGGCCCTGGAGGTGCGCACCCGATTGCAAGCCTCGCGCCTACGCCTCGACGACGGCCAGCCCTGGCGCGCCGGCTACGTGCTGGCCCAGGACGTGGCCTACCGCTTCGGCCGGGCCCTGAAGCTAACGGCCCGCTACGCCATTTTTGACGCCGACGACTACGACTCCCGGCAGTACGTGTTCGAGTCGGACGTGTGGCTGGCCGTGTCGGTGCCGGCCCTCTACGGGCAGGGCACGCGGGCCTACGCGCTGGCCGAAATTCGCTTGGCTAAGCCCCTCACGTTGTGGCTCCGCTACGCCGAAACCCGCTACCGCCACCAGTTCACTGTCGGCAGCGGCCTGGAAACCATCGACGGCGCGGTGCGCGGGGAGGTGAAGGTGCAACTGCGGTACAAGCTTTGAAGACGCAAAAGCTTACGGGGCCGCGTGCCGGCACCGGTTGAAAATCGACGGCGACTTCATGGGTGGCGGCAACGGCAATTACGCTTTTTTGAGCCGCTGCTGGGGTTTGGTAACTCCAGCGTTAAAACACAGACCGCTAACGAGGCCGGTGATGCTTAGCATTTTTGATCAACCCAATATTTTTACGATGGTGTAAATGGTGGTGGCTGTTGCAGAACGCGTGGCCTAGCCTCGTGCATCGGTTAGCTAAGCTCGAATCAGCTTCAAAAGAACTCTTACTGGACCTTTTCCTCCGCTGGACGTCCGCTTCAGTAGCTTTTCAGGTCGTTACTCGGAGTTTTGCAACAGCCACCACCGTTTTGCTGAACACGTGCTCAGCGAGTATAGTACTCGTCAGTTCTAAAACCAACTGAGACGGTCCCGGCAGTGAGTGGGTGGCTAGTAGAAGGAAAGGCTTCTGGAGCAATAATCATATGCAAGGCAAGGGAGTGAGCCGTTAACTCCCGCACCTCATATTTAAACCCATAGCCCAAGGACAAAACAGTCCCTTGTAAAGTGTACGGCAGGGATGGCGCGGAAGTGTGGGTGAAGATTGTCAGCAACGTCGAGTCCTTATAGACGTCGGGTTTAAAGGTCAAATACCGGGTGGAATACGCGACATCCGTTGTGCTGACGAGCCCTTGGTTGTTATGAGTCGCCATGGTATGGCGTTGTTTGAGGTGGTCGGGTAAATCTGGACAGA
>JANPOR010000002.1:0-1865 GCA_031428075.1 Hymenobacter sp.
CTGTGCCAGGAGTTTTATGCGGAACGCGTGGCGCTGGACCCCACGGCCGTATTCTGGCGGCTCAACGAAGCTTCGCCCGCCCCGTTTGCGGGCTTCGTGCGCTGGCACGACCATTATTTACTCTGCGCCTCGCCCGAGCGATTTCTGGCCCACCGGCCACCGGTTATCATTTCCCAACCCATCAAGGGCACCCGCCGACGCGGCGCAACCCCGGCCGACGACGAACGGCAGCGCCAAGCTTTACTCAACGACGAAAAAGAGCGGGCCGAAAACCTGATGATCGTAGACTTGGTACGCAACGACTTGGCCCGCGTGGCCCGGACCGGCTCGGTACGGGTGCCCGAGCTGTTCGGCCTCTACCCATTTAGGCACGTGTGGCAAATGATTTCCACAGTGGAGGCCGAGCTGCGGCCAGGCGTGGAGCTGCCGGAAATCCTCCGCGCCACATTTCCGATGGGCTCCATGACCGGGGCCCCCAAAGTCAGGGCCATGCAACTCATTGAGCACTACGAGCGCAGCCAGCGCGGTCTTTACAGCGGCAGTATCGGCTACGCCTGGCCCGGCGGGCGTTTTGAGTTCAACGTGGTGATTCGCTCGCTACAGTACCGCGCCGATACCGGTTACCTCAGCTTCCAGGTCGGCTCGGCCATCACTTACGATTCGGACCCTGAACGTGAATACGCAGAGTGCCTGCTGAAAGCGCAAGGACTGCTGGAAACGTTAGGTACAGTTATCGATAAATAGTCAGCAATTAGCGCAATTTTACGGTTGGTGTGCTTGGCCGGCTGCAGAGGCGGGGCTGATCCCCGCCCGCCGTTGCACCGATTTCGTACAGCGACGGGCGGGGGCAAGTCCCACTTTTACGTACACTGGGCATAGAACTACCGTAACAGGAATTTCGAGCGGGCCCGAAGCGCTGCCTCAACTGCTCACTTCTCCCTCATTTGCTAATTGATAGCCACTATGCTAATTGATAGCCACTAATTGTTAATTATGCTCGCCCTGCCATTCTGTCATTTGCGGCGGAAAACCGTATCTTTGAGCCCCGCTAAAAAGTGGTTTCTGCTATGCCCCAGCCCCTGTTGACCCTTGATTTTTTAGACAAAGCGCCTGCTACTGAAGCCGTACCCGGCGGTGAGGTGCGCGTAACGGCAGCTACCCGCACTGGCCGCCAGCGCAAGCTTTACATCGAGAGCTACGGCTGCCAGATGAATTTCTCGGATTCCGAAATCGTATCTAGCATTTTGTACGACGAGGGCTTCGACACGACCGAGGATTTGGCGTCGGCTGACCTCGTCCTGCTTAATACCTGCTCCATTCGCGAGAAGGCCGAGCAGACGGTGCGCATGCGCCTCAAGCAAATAAACTCGCACAAGAAACGCAAGCCCGGCATGCTCGTGGGCGTGCTCGGCTGCATGGCCGAACGTCTAAAAAGTAAATTTTTAGAGGAAGAGAAGATCGTGGACTTGGTGGTGGGCCCCGATGCCTACCGCGACCTGCCCCAACTCATCAGCCAAGTCGACGGCGGCCAAAAAGGCGTGAACGTGCTGCTGAGCCGCGAAGAAACCTACGCCGATATCACGCCCGTACGCCTGAACTCCAACGGCGTGTCGGCCTTTATCAGCATCATGCGCGGCTGCGACAACATGTGCTCGTTCTGCGTGGTACCCTTCACCCGCGGCCGCGAGCGCAGCCGCGATGCCCACAGCATCATTCAGGAAGCCAGCACGGTGGTGGCAGCCGGCTACAAGGAGGTGACTTTGCTGGGCCAGAACGTGGACTCCTATAAGTGGGCGTCGGCCGACGGCCTGGAGCACGTCAACTTCGCGCAGCTGCTGGAGCGCGTGGCCCGCATCAGCCCCGAG
>JANPOR010000003.1:0-2507 GCA_031428075.1 Hymenobacter sp.
GCGGCCTGATGAGCGGTTGCCGACTCTAAAACGGCGAAGCCCCGCGTTCCTCAGTCGTCGCTGCCCTCGTCGGTGCCCAGGGGTACGCCCGACGAACGGATGACTATTTCGGGTCGCATCACCTTTATCATTCCATCATCGGCGGTCAGGGCCGTGCGGCTCAGCTTTGGGCGAATGAACTCCTGCAACTTCGCCCAAAGTTCTACGCGCTGTTCTGGCTTCAATGCTTTCAGGTCGGCCGTTAGCGTGGTATCGAGGTCGCACAGCACTTGCTCAATGCGTTCCTTCGTTGCGGCCGTGGCCTTATTCAGGCTGCCTTTCTCCCGGCCGTGCGGGTTGCCGCTCGTTCCTTTTTCGAATGCCATAGCTATAGTAGTTTACCAAATATAGCTTACAAATCGTTGCAAATCGTTGCTGTTTGCAAGGGAGATAGTCAGAACCGGGTTCTGGATTGATCGTGCATTCACCGCCCCGCGCTGACTACCTTGTTGGCATGAAAATCGTCTTACTTCTTTGCGCCCTGTCCGTCTCTTTCGCGGCCGTGGGGCAGACCGCGCCGTTGCCTACTGATTCGGCTACGCAGAAAATCACGTACCAAGGCGTGGTGCAGGTGCCGGGAGCCAGTCAGCTTGAACTATATAGCCGGGCGCGGGAGTGGTTCGCAGCAACCTTTGGTTCATCCAAGGCCGTTTTGGAAATGGATGACCGCGAAAGTGGGAAGCTCATCGACCGGGCCTATGCCCAATTTGAATTTTCGGGAGGCTTCGGCCCAACGCTGCCATGGGCCATGTGGCGCACTATCAAAGTCGAGATGAAGGAAGGGCGGTATCGTTACACGATAACCAATTTTATGTTAGGCAATCCGGTTACTTCCTTAAATGCCAGCCCGCCTACTAAACCGGTAGAGACATGGTTTGCCGGGTTTGAAAAAAGCAAGAAACCGCTTGGCAAAATGTCAGTCAGGATGCAAGATTCTGTTATTGAAGGAATTCGCTTAACGGGCGAACAAGAAGTACTGTCCCTACATTCCTTAATGACTAAACCAGCTGCTAAATCCAACTGGTAGCCTAAGGTGGTCCAATTACGCTGGACAGTTTAGGGCGTTAGGTTGAATAATCTGTTGGTGAGTATGATGGGGTGTCTGATAGTCGATGCTGGAGTGTAGGCGCTCGTGGTTGTAGTAGTCAAAATAGTCGGCGACGCTGGTCTGCGCGTCGGCCAGGTCGGCAAAAACGGGCCGCTCGCGTAGTTCGAGCACCTCCGTTTTGAGCCGGGACCAGCGGCTTTCGGCTTGCGCATTGTCGTAGCAGTCGCCGCGCCGGCTCTGCGAGCGCACGGCTGCGTGGTCGTGCAGCAGTTTTCGGTACGCATTGCCGCAGTACTGCCCGCCGCGGTCCGAATGCACCAGCAGGCCTGGGGTCGGCAGCTGGGCCCAAAAAGCGCGTTGCAAGGCCCTGGTGACCAATTCTTCCGGCATCGTCGCCCCGACTTGCCAGCCGACCACCTGCTTGCTGGCCACGTCCTGAAAGGCGCACAGATAGGCCCACTCGCCGTTCGCCATCGGCAAATACGTGATGTCGCTGACCCAGACGCGGTTCGCTTGGGTCGGATTGGGCTGGTTAAGCAGCCGGTTCGGCGCGCACCGCAGCCCGTGGGTTGCGTCCGTGGTGCGCGGCGTAAAGGCCTTGGGTTGCAGCGCGCGCAGACCCCGCCGGCGCATGGCCACGCGCAGGCGGTGACGGCCGACGCGATGGCCTTTTCGGCGCAAGGCGACCTGCAGTCGGCGCGTACCATAGCGGCGTTTGTGGTGGCTGAATGCTTTCACCAGTGCCGTTTCCCACGCCGGCTCGCTTGGTGCGATGCTTTGTTGCTGCGCGTGTTGCCACGCGTAATACCCGCTGGCCGGTACGCGCAACACGTGGCAGAGCAGGCGCACGGGGTGCGTGGTCCGCTGCCCGTCGATGAAGCGGTAGCGGCTCATAGGCTGTCGGTCGCCGAGATAACGCGCCTGAAGCGTTTGCTGGCAATGGCTTTTTTTAAAATGTCCAGCTCCTGCGCCTGCCGCCGGGCCAAGGCCCGCAGCTGACGCAACTCAGCCGCCGTGGCCGGGTCCAAATCGGCCCCGCGAGCAGCTGCGACGGGCGTGAGCGCCTCTTTCTGCCACTTGTAGAGCAGTTTGGGGCTGATATTTAGCGCCCGGGCGGCAGCCTGGGTGGAGCGGCTCTCGCCAGCCAGGCGGAGGGCCTCGACGCGGAAAGTGGCGTCATAACGCCGACGTTTGGCGGGTTGGGGGCTGTCTTTCATGACGTTGGAAAGATAAGACCCTATTCTGTCCAGATTTACCCGACCACCTCACAAGTACTTTAATAACGGCTAGCCTGTTGGCCGGCTCGAGGCTATTGCAGTCGGCCCCGGAAGCGCTGCGCGCGGCCGGCCTCGGATTCCCCCGCAAACCCGCTCCCGTGGCTGCCTTTTTTGATTACGTGTTCTACCGGGTGGCCAAGTTC
>JANPOR010000004.1:0-4441 GCA_031428075.1 Hymenobacter sp.
CCCGAGTGGCGTTGCAAATGATGAGGCTTTAGGGGAGGGCATAGGCGTCGATAGCTGTCGGCCTTGAGGTTGAGTTTTGCTCTTGGCAGCGCTGGTGCTCGGCGGTCAAGCCATTTTTGGAGTACTCGTACTATCGTCGGCCAAAAGGACGAATTTTGCTGGGTGATTGGCCTTTACAGCAGCAGGCAGGGCCTTAGACGCCGCAGCCGCGTGTGGCGGGCCCGTATTGCGAAGCTGCCCCCCGAAGTTTTGGCTACTTTTCGGGCCTGATGACGACTCTTCACGCCCCCGACCTGCTGGGCCAAGCCCTGCTCGACTACCAGCGCGGCCAAACCGCGGCCACGCTTACTGTGCATTGCAATGCGGCCGACGACGAGCCACTGCCCGCCGCTTACTTTTTTCGCACCTTACTGCAAATGCCCGAGTTGGAGCGCCGCGCCCTCGACGAGTGCCGGGGCCGGGTGCTGGACCTGGGGGCCGGGGCCGGGTGCCACGCCCTGGAGTTACAGAGCCGCCAGTTTGAAGTGAAGGCCGTAGACATCTCGGCCGGGGCCGTGCAGGTGATGGAGGCCCGGGGCGTGCGGGCCGTGGCCCGGCACGATTTGTTCGCGGCCCGTCCCGCCACCGAGCGGCCCTACGACACCATTCTGCTGCTTATGAATGGCCTGGGGCTGACGGGGTCCTTGGCGGGCCTTGACCGGTTTCTGGCCCATGCCCGGATGCTGCTGGCACCCGGCGGCCAAATCCTGGCCACGTCGTCCGACGTAAGCTACCTCTACGAGGACGAGGAAGGGGCTTTGGTGCTGGATTTGAACGGGCCATACTATGGCGAAATCGAATACACGCTTTCGTACCGAAACCGCACCGGCGAGCCATTTCCGTGGCTATTCATTGATGCGGCCCTGCTCAGCGATGCCGCCGCCGCCGCTGGCTACCAAGCCGATTTTCTGGACGAAGACGCCGAAGGGCAGTACTTGGTTCGGCTCACGCCCGTCGGCCTGGCCGAACCGACCAATCAAGCTATTTAATACTGGAACCTTCTGTGGATCAATTTATTACTTACCATACTCGCTGGGCCGACATGGATCCCAACGGCCACATGCGCCACTCGGCCTACGCCGACTATGCGGCCGACCAGCGCGTGGTGCTGCTGGCCCGGTGGGGCTACGGCGTGGCCCGCTTCGCGCAGCTGCGCCTAGGGCCCATCCTTTTTCGGGAGGAAACTAGGTATTTGAAAGAAGTGAGTATCGGCGAAGAAATTCGGGTCGACGGCCGGCTGGTATCGATGACCGCCGATGGCTCGCGCTGGACCATCGTGCACACTATCTACAAGAGCGATGGCCGCGTGGCCGCCACCGTGACGGTGGACGGCGCCTGGCTCGACCTGGACCGCCGCAAGCTGGCCGTGCCGCCGCCCGACCTGGCCGCGGCTTTCGCCACCATGTTGCCCTACGAACCCGCCCCGCGCTGAGCTAGGTCCGGGCGGCCGCCGGCCGCACGGCCTTGGTGATGCGGTATATCTGCTGTTGGTGGTGCAGAAGGTGGTCGAGTAGGAAATCCAGCACCTGGTAAATCGTGATCCGGCCCGAGCGCGGGTGCGGGTAGATGGCGCGGTCCAGCAAGCGGCCGGGGTACTCGTTTAACATTTGCCCGATGCGACGGCGCTTGGCGGCCCACTCGCGTCTGAGGGTCGGCAGGTCGGGCACAGGGGTCCCGTTGGTGAGTTCGGCTACGCCACGCGGGGCCCGGAAACGGACGCCCGGCAGGCGCAGCAGCAGGCGCACCAGCAGTGCCCGCGCCCGCGTCAGCAGGCCGACTCTGGGCAGTTGCTCGGTGGCCAGCAGCTTGTTTTGCACATAAGTCGTGATGTTGTTTTCGATGGTCAGCAGGTGATGTACCACTTGGGTGGCGGCCCACTGGCCGGGGCCGGGCGCGCGGATAGCGTCGGGGCCCAGGGCATCAACGGACGCCAGTAGGTGCTGGGTGGCCAATTCCAGCTGCTCGAATTTTAAGTACAGGCGATGGTTCATGAGCGGGTGGGAAGTAGTTTAGAGCAGCAACGCGCCCAAAAGTCCGCAATTTTGGGGCCGCAACCCGTAGCTTTGGCCGCTGTGATGCCTGCGCTTCTTCGTGCCTTCTGGGTCGCCATTTGCCAGGGGTTGGCGCGGCCCTGGCCGTGGCGCTGGCGCTGCGGGTTGGTGCTGGTGCTTTACGCCGCCTACCTGCCGCTGAGCGGCTACGATCGGCTGCCGTTCGACGCGGGCGAGTACTGGCACTTGGCGGCTACGTTTTTCGGACCGGGTCTGCACTTTTCTTTGCTGAATTATGCCGATCCACTGCGCGGCTACCTAGGGCCGCTGCTGTTGGTTCCGGGTCGGGTGCTGTGCTACGCCACGGGCTGGCCGGCGCTGGCCGGAGCGCAGGTGCTGGGCGCGGGGTGGGCCACGCTGCTGTTTGGGGTGGCGGGGCCGGCCGCTTGGGCCGCGGTCACGGGCCGAGCGCTGCGCAGCGGGGCTTGGCTGCTGGCGGTAGGGCTGGGGTTCGTATTCTGGCGCGATTACTTCAATTTCACGTTGCAAGACGCCCCCGCGCTGACCTTGCTGCTGCTGGCTTTGGTAGCGTTGGCTCGGCCCGGCCTGCGCTGGGCGGCGCTGGGCGGTCTGCTGCTGGCGGCGTCCCTCAACCTGAGACCCGTCTACCTGCTCAGCGTGCCGGGTGCGGTGGCGTGGCTGTGGTGGCACGTGCGGGGTGCGGGCTGGGGCCCTGGGGCTCGGCGCGGGGCAGCCCTAGCGGCGGGGGCTATGCTGGTGCTACTACCCCAGGCGGCCATAAACTACTGCCATTTCGGGCAGGCTACGCCGCTGGTGTTGGCCACTGACGGGGGGCGCTTGCCCATTTATCTTAGGCAACTGAACTGGGGCACGGCTTTTCAGCGCTACGAGTCGAGCCTCGACCCCACGCACCGCGGCGGCGTGATTTTTGGCGATTCGGTGGGCGTCCAGCAACTGCGGACGGTGCCAGGTGGCATGTTTGATAGCTACGCCCAATTCGCCGGCTTTGCCGCGCAGCACCCGCTGGCGGTGGGGGCCCGCTGCGCCCGCCATCTGTTCAACGGCCTTGATCTATGGTACCCGACGCCCTACCCGCGCCGGCTGCACCCGCTGGGCCCCGGTACCGGGCCGCTGCTGAACTACGCCGTGCTGGCTTTGGGTCTGGCGCGGCTGTTGCGCGGCCGGCGGCAGAAACTAGGGGATGCCCCGGGCCCTGGCGCGGGTTGGGCCCTGCTGGCCCTGGGGCTGCCGGTGGCCGTGGCCCTGCCCATCTTGGTAGAGTGCCGGTACTTGCTGCCGCTGCACCTATTGTTACTCACGGTGGCCGCCGACGGGTTCCGGCCCGGACGGTGGCTGGCCTTGCCCCGGTGGCAGCAAGTGGCGGCGCTGGTATTGCTGGCGGTGGTTCTTTGGGGCGGCTGGAAGCTGTCGGCGTCCACGGCCGGGCAGCTACAGGCGGGCGATGTCCCGGCGTACTGAATAAAATGCCTAACCGGAGCACCCTGTAGCTTGATTATCAGCTACTGCTGCGTGCGCTGCTAGCGCGATCAGTCCATGGCGTTACAGTAATTTTCAGGGCCTTGTGCGTAGGGTGCCGGGGCTGGTTCCCGCTCGGTGTTCGCGCCATTCAGCCGCTTATCGTTCATCGATGGGCGGTGCTACCCCGCACTCCACGCACATCGAATGTAAAACCGTGCTAACTAAATAAGCGCGAATTTAAATGAGGTTTTGACCAAAAAAAGTTGTTTCTTGCCGAAGAAAACTATACTAAAATAAGCCGCCGACAGCAAATGGGGCTGGGTGATTAAGCCGCGCGGGTTCTGCCCGCAGCCCGGCGCATCATTCGGCCCCACGCCGGATGTGGTCGCGAACACTAGGTTTTCCCACCCGGCAGATAAGGGAAATTAGCCGCGGCCGCGCATCCAAAAGGCACAATAAGATTGAGAAGCGATGCCTGGGCGGCCGCTAAGAAGCTGTTTGAATTAGTAGAATTTGAGCACCTGCTGGGTGTTGGCTATGCAAATCCACGCGTTGGCATGGTGCAAACCCTGGGCGTATTCCCTGGATAACCGGCGATTCGCGCTGAGCCATGCAAAGGTGCGCTCCACTATCCAGCGCCAGGCATGAATGCAGAAATCTGTTTTCTCCGCCAGCACGTGGGCGGGTTTCTCGACCTGGATGTTGTAGCGCTGAGCCAGATGCTTACGAAAAGCCCCGTTGAACGAGCTGTCGACGAATACGACCTGCACCTGTTGCAACAAGTCGTGCGCGGCGGCCACCTCGTCCCAAAAGGCGATGGCTGCCGTCCCGTCGTGCTGGCCAGCCGGTAACACGCGGTTGGCCAGCGCGTGGTCCAGCGTGTCGGTCAGCACCAAGCGCTTGCGGCCCTT
>JANPOR010000005.1:0-3100 GCA_031428075.1 Hymenobacter sp.
AGCTTTTAGGCCCGGTGGGGGCGGCTTACGCTCCGCACAAATTTGTACCCATTAAAAAGCAAGGCGGTTACGAACTTTCCTTTACTTTACGGCAATCTGTACCTTTGCCCGTATGCCACCACTATCCCAACGCGGCCAGGCCATGCCGGTGTCGCCATTCCGCAAGCTGTTGCCGTTTGCCGAGGCTGCCAAGCAGGCCGGCAAAGTTGTTTATCCGCTCAATATCGGGCAACCCGACGTGCTGACGCCTCCCGAGATGCTCGATGCCGTGCGCCATGCCGACATTCCGGTGCTGGGCTACGCGCCTGGTGCAGGCACCGACAGCTACCGCCGCAAGTTGGAAGCTTACTACCAACGAGCAGGCATCCCGGCCCGGTTCAAGGACATTTTGGTGACGACGGCGGGCAGCGAAGCCATCCTGTTTGCATTGCTTACCTGCCTCAACCCTGGCGACGAAATAATCATCGCGGAGCCTTTCTACGGGGCCTACACGGCGTTTGCCGTTGCAGCAGGCGTGAGTATTGTGGCCGTGACGGCCCACATCGAGGATGCATTTGCCCTACCGCCGCTGGCCGATTTTGAGACCGTCATTACCGAGCGCACCCGCGCCATCCTCATCTGCAACCCCAGCAACCCTACCGGCTACGTGTACCGATGCGACGAACTGGAAGCCTTGCTGGGCCTATGCATCCGGCACGATTTGTTTCTGATTTCCGACGAGGCTTACCGTGAGTATTGTTATGACGGCGCCGTCTCAACCAGCGCTTTAAGCTTGGCCGGCGGCGAGCAGCACGTGGTGATGGTGGACACAATTTCGAAACGCTACAGCGCCTGCGGCGCCCGCGTGGGGGCCCTCGTCACGCGCAACCCGGACGTGTGGCAAACGGCCCTGCACCTGGGACAGATGCGCGTATGCCCGCCGGTGCTGGAAATGATAGCTGCCGAAGCCGCCGCCGATTTGCCCGCCACTTATTTCGACGGCACCCGCGCCGAGTACCAGGCCCGGCGCGACCTTACGGTGGCCCGCCTGCGGGCCATGCCAGGCGTAACCTGTCCCGTGCCGGGCGGCGCGTTCTATGTGGTGGCCCGTCTACCCGTCGACGATGCGGAGAGATTCGGGCAATGGCTTCTTGAAGAGTTTACGCTCAATAACCAGACGCTGATGCTCTCGCCGGCCAACGGTTTTTACCACACGCCGGGGCTGGGCCGGCAGGAGGTGCGTTTGGCCTACGTCATTAACCGCACGGCCCTGGATGCAGCCTTCGATTGCCTGGAACAGGCCCTGCGCATGTATCCGGGCCGAACGTGCTATCTTACAGCGGCGACCATAGAACCGGCCCATTCCTCTGCCTCTTAGCTTCTGCATTTATGTCCCTCTCGCCTACCCCTGTTCAGGCGCCTCCCGCGGCGGCCACCCACGACTATTCGGCACCGTTGCGGGTATGGCATTGGGGTAATACCCTACTGGTAAGCGGTCAACTGCTGACCATTCTATTTCTGAAGGTTATCGTGAACTCGCGCTCGGCCGTGCCAGAGTTTCAGCACACGCTGGGCAAAGACGGCGTTGCGGCTACCGAACAGCAGGGACGTGCGTTTGCCCACATCATCAACGACCGAATCTGGGACTGGCACATTGCCATTGGCCTCACGCTCGCGGCCTTCTGGCTATTGCGAGTGCTGCTAGAGCTTCGGGGCCCTGCGGAAGTGCGCTTCTCGACGCGCTTGCTGCTGGTGGCCCGTAAGTACCGCCTGGCCCCGCCGGCCGATAAGGGCGATGCCCGCCACGACCTGTTCGCCAAAACGACTTACGCACTGTTCTACCTGTTCTTGACCGTTATGGTAGTCACGGGCCTGGCCCTGACTTGGGCCGACGATGTGGATTTTTTGCACCGCATCGAACATTCGGTGTCGGATGTCCACAACGTGACCA
Organism: Hymenobacter sp.; assembly: GCA_031428075.1. Classification (GTDB taxonomy): domain Bacteria; phylum Bacteroidota; class Bacteroidia; order Cytophagales; family Hymenobacteraceae; genus Hymenobacter. The sequence continues at coordinate 1,931 of JANPOR010000005.1, forward strand.
TGTACCTGATTATTGCCTTCTTTGTCGTTCACCTCGCCGGCGTGGTTTGGGCCGAAATCACTTCCGACCACGGCTTGATTTCGCGCATGATCAGCGGCAAGTAGCGGCCACTTTTGCTTGAGCAGCGCATGAGAATAAACGCAATTATCACCGGCACAACCGGCATGGTGGGCGAAGGTATTTTGCACGAATGTTTAGCTCATCCCAACGTCGAACGCATTCTGCTGCTCAGCCGGCGGCCAACCGGCGTGCGCAACCCCAAAGTGCAAGAGTTGCTCCACGCCGATTTCCTAAACCTGGCCCCGGCGGAAGCACAGCTGGCGGGCTACAACGCGTGCTTGTTCTGCTTGGGCATCTCCTCGTTGGGCGTGGCCCCCCCCGAGTACGAGCGCATGACCTATGACCTGACTCTGCACGTAGCCCAAACCCTGGCGCGCCTCAACCCCGACATGACGTTTTGCTACGTATCGGGGGCCGGCACCGACAGCACCGAGCAGGGCCGCAGTCGCTGGGCCCGGGTGAAAGGCCGCACCGAAAACGCATTGCTGAAGCTGCCGTTCCGGCACGCGTACATGTTCCGGCCAGGGTTTTTGAAGCCCACCGCCGGGCTGCGCCGCACCGGGCGGCTTTACACGTACCTGGGCTGGCTGTATCCGGTGTTGCAGCGGTTTTTCCCGGCCACCGCGTCCACCTTGCAGGAGTTAGGCCAAGCCATGATAAACGCTGTGCTTGTAGGCTACCCCAAGCCCGTGTTGGAAGTTTCCGACATCGTAGCGCTGGCTCATAAATGACGCTTTTTCGCCTTGTACACTTTTGCGGTCGCTAGGCACAGGGCCCCTGACCACAAAAAAAGCGGCCCTGGGGCCGCTTTTTTTATCGAGTGATTAACACAGATGTCCGCGCTTATTTATTTAGCGGCTTATTTTCCGCCTTCTGCATGGAACCCTGCATCGATTGCAGTTGCATAGGGTTGGGCTGTACCGGCAGCGCCTGTTGAAACAGCTCGAAGCGCGAGGCCGTGGGCTGGCGCGGGTAGGCGTTGTTGCTCAGGTCGGTGTCGGCCGTTTGCAGGAAGGGGTCGAGCACGAAGCTCACCACCGGCTTGCTCGTGGTGACGACTTTAGTCACCTGCTCGTTGTTTTTACGCCACAGTTCAACCGGGATGTTTCG
>JANPOR010000006.1:0-2103 GCA_031428075.1 Hymenobacter sp.
AACCTACCATTTCTCCGCCGTGCGGACCGTTTTATGAGTTGGATATCCAAAACTTTTTCCAGTAGCATTGGGCGCAAGATTGTCATGTCCCTCACGGGCTTGTTTCTCTGCACGTTTCTGGTAGTACACCTCGTGGGCAACTTGCAGCTGTTCAAGCACGATGACGGAGCAGCCTTCAATACATATTCCCACTTTATGGGCACAAACCCCATCATCCGCACCATCGAATGGGGCCTGGTTTTGGGTTTTGGGTTCCACATCTACGAAGCAGTACTGCTTACGCGCCGCAATCAAGGGGCCCGTCCGCAGAAATACGCAGTGAGCCGACCTGAGCAAAACTCGCAGTGGACCTCGCGCAACATGGGCCTGCTGGGCAGCATCATCCTAGTGTTTCTGATCGTGCATCTCTACAACTTTTTCTGGCGCGCTCGTTTCGGCACACTTGACCCCGACATTAACAATAACGACGACTTGTACACACTGGTGGTCAGCTCCTTTAAGCAATGGTGGTACGTGCTGCTGTACGTAGCAGCACAGGCCAGCTTGGGCTACCATTTGTGGCACGGCTTCGGCTCGGGCTTCCAGACCTTGGGCTTAAACCACCGCAAGTACACTCCGCTCATCAAGAGCGTCGGCTACGCGTTTGCCGTGGTGGTGTCGGCGGCTTTTGCCGCCATGCCGCTGTATTTCTTCTTGTTTACCGACGACAAAGGTCACCTCACTTCAGCGGTAGTACCGCTGGTTCACTCCCTCACGCTAGCCCTAAAATAATGTTTTTGGATTCAAAAGCTCCCGAAGGCCCTCTGGCCGAGAAGTGGGACCAGCACAAGTTCGACGTTAAACTCGTCAACCCCGCTAACAAGCGCAAGTACGACGTAATTGTGGTGGGTACCGGCTTGGCCGGCGCTTCAGCCGCTGCCTCGCTGGCTGAGTTAGGCTACAACGTGCACGCTTTCACGTACCATGACTCGCCGCGCCGGGCCCACTCCATCGCGGCCCAGGGCGGCATCAACGCGGCCAAAAACTACCAGAACGACGGCGACTCGGTGTTCCGCCTGTTCTATGACACCATTAAGGGCGGCGACTATCGCGCCCGTGAGGCCAACGTGTACCGCTTGGCCCAGGTATCGGTGAGCATCATCGACCAGTGCGTGGCCCAGGGCGTACCCTTCGCCCGCGAATACGGCGGCCTGCTAGCCAACCGCTCGTTCGGCGGGGCCCAGGTGAGCCGCACGTTCTACGCCCGGGGCCAGACCGGCCAGCAGTTACTGCTCGGGGCCTATTCAGCTCTAAGCCGGCAAGTGGCGTACGGCAAGGTGCGCTTGCACACCCGATCAGAAATGCTAGATTTGGTGGTGGCCGACGGCAAAGCGGTCGGCATTGTGACCCGCAACCTGCTCACCGGGGCTATCGAAAATCACGCCGCCCACGCCGTGGTATTGGCTACCGGCGGCTACGGCAATGTGTTCTACTTGAGCACCAACGCCAAATATTGCAACGCGACCGCTGCTTGGCGAGCCCACAAGAAAGGAGCTTTTTTCGCCAATCCCTGCTTCACCCAGATTCACCCCACCTGCATTCCGGTGTCGGGCGACTATCAGTCGAAGCTGACGCTGATGTCAGAATCGCTGCGCAACGACGGCCGCGTGTGGGTACCTAAAACCAAGGAGTTGGCCGAGCGCCTGCGCAAAGGCGAAATCAAGGTCAACGACTTGAAAGAAGACGACCGCGACTACTTTTTGGAGCGCAAATACCCCGCTTTTGGAAACCTCGTGCCGCGCGACGTCGCCTCGCGCAACGCCAAGCAGATGTGCGACGAGGGTCGCGGCGTAGGCTCCACGGGCTTGGCGGTATATCTCGACTTTGCCGAGATAATTCAGCGCACCGGGGCCACTGCGGTGAGCCAGAAGTACGGCAACCTGTTTGCCATGTACGAAAAAATTACCGACGAAAACCCATACGAGATGCCCATGCGCATCTACCCGGCAGTACACTACACAATGGGCGGCTTATGGGTTGACTACAACCTGCAAACCACCATTCCCGGCCTCTACGCCACCGGTGAGTGCAATTTTTCGGACCACGGCGCTAACCGCCTTGGGG
>JANPOR010000007.1:0-13265 GCA_031428075.1 Hymenobacter sp.
GTCGCGAAAAACGTCCAACCAGCCCGGCGAATCAACTTCACGTTGTCACGGCCGCTGTACCGGGCATTGAACGGGAGTGTCCGGGCCAAGAAATTGCCTTCCGCCACGACCTGGGCGAACAGGGCCTGGAAATGCGCGTTCCTAGTCAAGCCATCTTACCCGGGCGCATGCACGCGGTGATCGAGCGGCAGAAAATTGCCGGCCGGCCCGCTGCGATGCGCCGGGTTAACCAGGCAAATGCCCGTGACCAAGCCGTGCGCGGCCACGGGGTACTGGCGCTTGGCCCCTTCAATAAACCGGCTGTAGCGCTTGTCCTGCACACTGTCGTCCACGAATAAAAAGGCAGTAGGCAAATCCTGGAGCAGCGGCGAGACCAGGTTACGTAACTGGTTGCGCAAGAATGAGCTGTTGCGCAAGAAGCGGTTCACCTTGTCGCGGCTCACGGCGGGCAAATGGTCATTCAGGGCCCGGGCGTAGCCGGGTGGCGGCGCGCTTCTTCGGCGGCGTAAAACGCGGCTTCGCGCCGGTAGTCGTCCTGGATCCAGGCGGGGGCCACGACGGCGGCCTGTTGGGCAGCTTGCTCCACGGCATCGGCCCGCCAAGCCGGCAGCACGGCCCCCATGGAATCGGCTAGCAGGGCCGTACTGGCTTGCTGAAGCAGCGTTTCCAGGCGTAGGATTTCGGCTTGGCCTTCCAGCGGCAATTGTTCAACGGGAGTCCGCTTGCGCGGAAAAACATGGCCCCGGTAGCTGGCCGTAGCCGTAGCCGCGTCGGCGGCAATGGCGTTGCTGCCCGGCTGAGCGTGCGCCTGACGCGCCAGCATTCCCGTGGCCAGCAGGCCCAGTAATAAGAGTTTTTTCATCGAAGAGGTACGCTTGCCCAGCCGGCCCCGGCGAATGCCCGCCCGGATCCGAAGGCCTTAAGTTAAGCATCTTACTGGCCCGAGCACCCCTGGTTCCAGCATTTCCGGTTAAGAAAACGCTAAATTAATATTATTCGCAAACTTTTGATTAACATACTTTTACGTGATAAATAAATACTTTCGAAGCGGGGAAGATTACTGGTTACGAAGCAGTTGTTTTCCCGCTCTTCGGCTACAATTAGCGACCTTTTTCATGTATACAACCTTTCTACTCAACCCGGTTGCGCGGTGGGCATGGGCGGTGGCGGTAGCCGGGGCCCTGCTGGCCCCGACAGTCGGGCAAGCCCAAACATCGGCCCTGCTGAACGGCCGCGCCGAAGCCGAAAGTGGCCAGCTTAACGGCGTGACCGTGGCAACCACGCCCGCCGGCTTTTCCGGCACGGGCTTCGTCACCGGCTTCGATAACAGCGACGCGAAGAACGTCGTTATTTCGTTCAACAACCCCACCACGGGCCTCTACAAGCTAACCGTCGGCTACAGGTCCCCCTTCGGTTTCAAGAAGGGCGACGTCACGGTGAACGGCACCAAGTCGACCGTGACGTTTACCGGCACCACCGATGCGGCCCCCTTCGGCACCAGCGACGCCGGCAATTTTCTGTTGTCCAACGGACTGAACACCATTACAATTGGTGGCAACTACGGCTACTACGGCATCGACTACATCCAAATCGCCCCCGTTTCGGTGGCCCCGCCTAGTAAACCGGCCAAGCTGCTCTCCGACCCTCTGGCCACGCCCACGGCCAAGGCCCTGCATGCCTACCTCGTCGATTTGTACGGCACCAAAATCCTCTCGGGGCAGCAGGACGATCAATACGGCCGCAGCGGCTCCGAAATCGGCTACGTGCTGGCCCACACCGGCAAGGAGCCCGCCATCGCGAGTATGGACCTGCTAAACTATGCGTCGTCGGCGGTGGCGAGGTATGGCACGCCAGCCGACGCCGAGCGCTACCTTACCTGGGCGACGAGCGGCAACGGCCGCGGCATCACAAGCCTGATCTGGCACTGGCGCGCCCCTACCGATTTAGTCACGTCCAAAAACCCAAGCGGCGACCCAGCCGGGGCTTTTTACACCGAAAACACCTTGTTCAACCTCGCCGCCACTCTGGCCGACACCGCCGGCACCCGCTACAAGCTGCTGATTGGCGACATCGACCTGATTGCCGTTCAGCTTAAGAAGTTCCAGGCGGCGGGCGTCCCCGTGCTGTGGCGCCCGCTGCACGAAACGCCGGGCACGTTTTTTTGGTGGGGGGCGCAGGGCCCTGACGCGTTCAAGCAGCTGTGGCGCCTCATGCACGACCGCCTCACCAAACGCCACCAGCTCCACAACCTGATTTGGGTGTATTCGACCACCGACAGCCCGCTGGCCAACTGGTACCCCGGCGACGCTTACGTTGACATCACCGGCGAAGACTTATACCAGGATGCCACCTCAAACATGAGCAGCAACTGGGATGATATGCAGACGCTGTTCGGGGGCCGTAAGCTGGCCACCCTTTCTGAAACCGGCACCCCCCCCGACCCCGATAAGGTGCGCGGCTACGCCACGTGGTGGTCGTGGTTTTGCAGCTGGCAGGGCGAGTTCGTACGCAATCAACCGGTGGCCTTTCTCAACCGCGTGTACAACGACGCGAACGTGCTGACTAAAGACGAGCTGGCCGACTGGGCCGCCCAGGCCCCGCTGGCGGCCCGTAGCGGCGCGGCAGCCGCGGGCCTGACGGTTTTCCCCAACCCAGCCAGTGGCTCCATGCTCACCGCTCAGTTGCACCTAGCCACCGCCCAGGCGGTATCAACCGAGCTGGTGAACGCCTTAGGCCAGCAGGTGGCAGCCTTGCACTTCTACCGAGTCGCCGGCGAGGCCCAGCTCCAGGTGCCCCTGGTTGGCGTAGCCCCCGGCGTGTACCAGTTGGTAGTACGTCTGCCCGGCCAGCCCGCCCTCAGCCAGCGCGTGTTGGTGCTGCCGTAGGCAGCCGGCTTCCGCCAAAAGAATGAATGGTGCCCAGTTGCCGGGGCGGGCCCCAAGGCTCGCCCCGGCAACCGGGCACTTGCGCGCTGCGGAACGCCGTTTACAGCGCGCAGCTACGGCGCGGTGTAGAGCCGGGGGTGGTCGTTCTCGAACACCGTGAGCGGGTCAGCGTAGAACTTTAGGAAGCCGGGAATGCTGACGTGGCCGGGGTAAGGCGCGTAGAAGTGGCCTGTATAGGCGTTGCGCCACACCATGACGTAGGCAATCTGCCGAGCCTGCGAGCTGGCTTTAATTTGGCCGAGCAAGTTTTCATCGAACCAGTTGGGGGCCGTTACTTTTTCCAGGCCCGCTTCGGTCAGGGCGGCGATTTTGCCCCGCTGCCGCGCCGCGCCCACGATGGCTTCCAGCGTGGTTACGCCTTTGTTGGGGGTAGCAACGGCATTGAAATCGCCGTAGTCGTCGAAGCCCAGCACGTCCACGTAAGCGTCGCCGGGGTAGCGCTCGAAGTATTCTTTCATGTCGGGCACCCGGTCGGGCGAATAGGCAAGCAGCAAGTTGTGCACGTGCTTCTCGTCGCGCAAATACTTCACCGTAAATTGCCAGAGCTGTACAAACTCGGCCGGAGTGCAGTGGCGCTTGCCCCACCAAAACCACGAGCCGGTGTGTTCATGGAAGGGCCGGAAAATGACGGGGATGGGCGTGCCGTCGGCGGCGCGCAGCCCATTAAAATAGTCGGCCACTACGTCGAGGGCCTGGCGGTAGGCGGCGTACTGGGCCCCGCCCGGCAAGATGGCCGTCACCGCTGCCGTGGTGTCGTAAAAATTACGGCCCGTCACGAAGTTGTCCATGTGCCAGCAAAAGGTATTGAGTCCGCCCCGCTGGTAGGCGTCGACCACCAACTGGCGGTGGCGCACCAGCGCCGAGTCGGTGGCCGGGCGGCCGTGCCGCCGGGCGTTCACCACCTCGGCCACGTCCCAGCCATGGAGGGCCGGGTGCGAGCCGCACACGCTTTTCACGTCGCTGCGGTCGGGCTGGTCGTGCCAGCCGATGCCGTACTGCGTGGCGTCCTGCTGGCCAAACAAAATGGCCTGCCCGCTGAGGCGCCGAAGGTTATAAAACAGCGCCTTGGTTTGGTAGGTGGCGTGGGCGTCCACGACGTGCACCGGGTATGGGAAGCGCGCCGCGCTGCTCCCGGCCGACTGGCCAGCGCGGCAGCCGGCCAACACCAGGGGCCCGGCCAACAGCAGCACGGCCCACCGCCGACGGGCATTGGGGTTAAGTATCTTCTCCAACATCGCTGATTAATTCAGCAGTTGCGCTTGCACGCCTTGAGTCGTCATTTTTACGGGCTGGATGAGGCCGTTTTTATCAAAGCGCATTTCGTCGATGCACACCACGCGGTGGTTGCCTTCGGCGTCGCCCAGCGGGTGCCGGTGGTACACAATGTACCACTGGTCGGTGCCGGGCTTTTGCAGTACGGAGTGGTGCCCCGCGCCGGTGCCGATGCGTAGGTCTTGCTGCAACACTTTGCCCACCCGCCGGAAGGGCCCGAACGGCGAGTCGCCCACGGCATAGGCCACCGAGTAGTCGGGGCCCGTCCAGTCACCCTCCGACCACATGAAGTAGTACTTGCCCTGGCGCCGGAACATCACGGGGCCCTCCACGTAGCCCTGGGGCGTGATGGGCCGGAAGGTGGTGCCATCGGCAAAAGGCATAAAACCGGTGAAGTCGTCTTTTAACTGGGCGATGTTGCAGTGCTGCCAGCCGCCGTACACCAAGTAGTACTTGCCGTTGGCATCTCTAAACACGAACTGATCAATGGGCTGGGCCCCGTTCTGGAACTTATCTATCAACGGGTGGCCCAGGTAATCGCGGAACGGCCCCGCCGGATTGTCCGCCACGGCTACCCCGATGCCGCCGCGCTGCCGGTCGTTCTGGATGTCGTTGGCCCCGAAGAACAAGTAGTACTTCCCGCCCTTCGCCACGATGGCCGGGGCCCATAGGGCACGCTTGGCCCAGTGCACGCTGGCCGTGTCAAGCACGCGCGGGTGTTTGGTCCACGTCACCAAATCAGGCGAGGAAAACGCGTCCAGAAACACCTGCTGGGCATAGGCTTTGCGCACACCCACCGGCTCGCTGGCCGGGTAGGTATCGCCGATGACAGCCGAAAAAGTCGGATAAATCCAATACTGGGAGCCGAAAATGGCCGCTTCCGGGTCGGCGTACCAGCCGGGAAAGACGGGGTTGCCAGCAGTTTTCACGGGCTTAGTGGCTTGGGCCTGGGCCCAGCCAGTGCCGATGGAAAGCAGCAGGGCGCCGAGCCAGAATAGTTTTTTCATGAGGAAAAGAAGCGTCGTGGTCAACGCGATTCTGAAAGGAGCGTGGACTTTACGAGTCCGCGCGGGGGCTTGTCGGGCGTCGTCAAACGTGCGGACTCGCAAGCCCCTCGCCGCGACTTAGCTGGCCAGCGCCATACCCGGCCGGCGGCTGCCGCGCAGGCCGTACCACATGATGTAAGCGTAGCAAAGTACCGGCAGCAGCAGGGCCACCCGCAGCCCGCTGTGGTCGGCTACGATGCCAAATAGCTGCGGCACCAGCGCGCCACCCACCACGGCGGTGCACAGCAGACCCGAGCCTTCCTCGGTGTGGCGCCCCAGCCCAGCCAGGGCCAGCGGGAAAATCACGGGCCACATAATGGAGTTCATCAGACCCACGGCCAGCAGGGTCCACATGGCAATGGGCCCCGACGTATTAACAGAAATAAGCACCAGCGCGGCGGCAGCCACTGCGTTGAATGACAGTAGCTTCGCCGGCGATATTTTATTGAGCAAGTAGGCCCCCAGAAAACGGCCTACCATGGCCGCGCCCCAGTACAGCGAGACCCGGTCGCCCGCTGATTTAGGGTCCAGCCCCATCACATCGGGCAGGGCCAAGTAGCTGACCAAGTGCGAGCCAATGGACACCTCGGCCCCCACGTAGGCAAAAATGCCCACCACGCCGAACACCAGGTTCCGGTAGTGCCAGGCCCGGGTGGAGTCCGCATCTACCGTACCCGCGGCTTCCGTAGCGGGCACAATCTGAGGCAGATTCACCCGGCTCAGCAGCAGGCTGATGAGCAGCAGCACACACCCGATGATCAGGTAGGGAATCTGCACGGCCGTCACGTCGATGCTCGCGGCGCTGGCCGCCGTGTTGAGTTTCGGCAGGCGGCTCAGGATCAAGGCACTGCCTAGCAGCGGTGCCAACGTCGTGCCTAGCGAGTTAAAAGCCTGGGTAAGGGTGAGCCGCGCCGAGGCCGACCGGGCCGGCCCCAGAATGGCCACGTATGGATTAGCCGCCACCTGCAAAATGGTGATGCCCGAGGCCAGCACGAACAGCGCTCCTAAAAACAGCCCGTACACCCGTTGCGAGGCCGCTGGGTAAAATAGAAAGGCGCCCATTGCCGCCACCACGAAACCCAGCAGCATGCCGCGCTTGTAGCCCACGCGCGCCACCAGCTTACCAGCCGGGACACTCATGAGAAAGTAAGCCCCAAAAAAGCAGAGGTTGATAAAATTGGCCTGCGCGAAGGAAAGCTGGAAAATGGCTTTGAGGTAGGGAATCAGGATGTCGTTCAGGCACGTGATGAAGCCCCACAAAAAGAAGAGCGTGGTCACGGCGCTCAGCGCCGACGTGTAACGCGGCGCGGCCGCGTCGTCGGCGTCTGATATTGCCCGCGCGACGGGTTGAGCAGCAGGAAGGGCCATAAGGGAAACAGAATTAAAAATGGTGGGATTGACGACCCCAAGGTACCTACAAGCCTGGGAGCGAACAGCGCAAAGGTTACCACAAGCAGCTTTCCGGCAAAATAATATCCCGTTTATTCTGTACGATTGGACGATCTTCGCCCGGAATTCTCCGCCCTACTACCTCGCCCGCCATGCCCACCCATCGTTCGTTACTGCTCCCCGCCCTGCTGTGCCTAGGGGCCCCCGCGGCCCATGCCACCGTGCGCCTGCCCGCGCTGGTGGGCTCCCACATGGTGTTACAGCGCGACGCGAAGTTGCCGCTCTGGGGCTGGGCCGCGTCGGGCGAAAAAGTAACCGTCCTGTTCCGGGGCAAAACGTATCCGGCCACGCCCGGGACCGATGGCCGCTGGCAGGCCACCCTGCCGCCCCAACCCGCTGGGGGGCCCTATGCCATGACCATCAAGGGCCAAAACACCATTGAACTGACCGATATTCTGGTGGGCGACGTGTGGCTGGCCTCCGGGCAATCCAACATGCAGTTTAAGGTAAAGGACCACTCCGGCGGCTACCAGCCGGTGCAGAACGCCGACCAGGAAATCGTGGCCGCCAACTGGCCCAGCATCCGCCTTTTCACCGTGGCTCAGACGGCTGCTTACCGCCCGCAACCGGAGGTGCCAGCCGCCGGCTGGCAGGTGTGCAGCCCGGCCACGATTGCCGATTTTTCGGCGGTGGCCTACTTTTTTGGGCGCGACCTGTACCAGCAATACAAAATACCCATGGGCCTGATTGCCGACAGCTGGGGCGGCACCCCCGCCGAAGCTTGGGTGAGCGCCGAGGGCCTGCGGCCCTTCCCCGAATTCGGGGCGCGGGTGGCCGATTTCGCCCAGCGTACTACCGCTTTGGCTGACGACCAACACGCCTTCGACGCCCAGCAGCGCGCCTTTTTACAAAGCTTCAACACCCGCGACAAAGGCCGCTTGCCCGGCGGCAGAACCTGGGCTGCCCCCGATTTCGACGCCCGCGCCTGGCCCACCGCGGCCCTACCCGGCGCCTGGGAAACCACCACGCCAGCCCTGGCCAATTACGACGGGGTGGTATGGTTCCGCAAGGAGATCGACCTTACCGCCGCCGACGCCGGACGCTCCCTCACGCTGGCGCTGGGTCCGATTGACGACGCTGACAGCACGTGGTTCAACGGCGTGAAGGTGGGCGGCACCACCGGCTACAACGTGCCCCGCACGTACGAGGTGCCCGCGGCACTGGTGCGGCCGGGCCGCAACGTTGTGGCCGTGCGCGTGGTGGACACGGGCGGGGGCGGCGGCTTCGTGGGCAGCCCCGAAGCCTTGCGCCTTACCACGCCTGGTCGCACCCTGTCGCTGGCCGGGCCCTGGCAGTACCAGCCGGGCATCGACCCGCGCGACGCGCCCAAGTTCTCCATGCCCGGCGGGGCCCAAAATGCCCCCACGACCCTGTACAATGGTATGATTGCGCCGGTGCTGCCCTTTGCCATCAAGGGCGTTATTTGGTACCAGGGCGAAAGCAACGCCGACCGCGCCGAGCAGTACCGCACCCTTTTTCCGGCTCTGATTACCGATTGGCGGACGCGCTGGGGCTACCAATTCCCATTTTTGTTCGTGCAGCTGGCTAATTATCAGGCCGCTCAGCCCCAGCCCGCCGAGTCGGACTGGGCCGAGCTGCGCGAAGCCCAGTCCGGGGCCCTAGCTCTGCCCCGCACCGGAATGGCCACGGCCGTCGACATTGGCAATCCCGACGATATTCATCCCCACAACAAGCAGGAAGTGGGTCGTCGACTGGCTCTGGCCGCGCGCCACGCGGCCTACAATGACAACGCTTTGGTATACAGCGGCCCCACCTACACCAGCATGGTGGTGGCAGGCCCCACCGTGCAGCTACGGTTCGACCACCGCGGCGCTGGGCTGCTGGCTAAAGCGGGGGCCCTGCGGGGCTTCGCCGTGGCCGGGGCCGACCACAAATTTTACTGGGCCACGGCGCAGGTGCAGGGCAATGAAGTGGTGGTAACCAGCCCCCAGGTACCCGCTCCCGTGGCTGCACGCTACAATTGGGCCTCCAACCCCGACGGCAACCTCTACAACAAGGAAGGCCTGCCCGCAGTCCCCTTCCGCACCGATACGTGGCCCGGCGTCACGGCCGGTCACAAGTAAGAAGTTTGCCCGCCCTTTTTTCAGAATGTGATACGATATTTTTCGCCACCCAGCGGTGCTGTCGCTGCCCTTGGGCCCCGGGACCGTTTCTAAATGAAGATCCGGGTGCCCGAAAAGTTGCCGCGGAACTCCTTGGGTGTGCAGCCTTTCTTCTTTTTGAAGGTGCGGTTGAAGTTGGAGATGTTGTTGAAGCCGCACTTGTAGGCCACTTCGGCCACGTTGTGGGTGGTTTCGATGAGCATGCGCGTGGCGTGGCCCAGGCGAATTTCGTTGAGGCTATCGATGAACGTGTTGCCGATGCGCTTCTTGATGAAGCGGCTGAACGATGCTTCCGGCATGTTCGCCACCCGCGACACTTCCGTGAGGGTAATGGCGCGGCTGTAGTGGGCGTTCATGTACTCGAATACCTTCTCGATGCGGCGGCTGTTGTAGTGCAGCTGCTCTTGGTTGGAGCTGGAATCGGACAGCGTGCGGATGTTGCGCGACGTAGACAGATCGTGCAGAATGGAAAGCAGTTCCAGCACCGAGTCGAACCCGTTTTTCTGCCCCAGCGCTAGGATGCGGGGCTGCAGCCGCTCGATGGTCTCGTGCGAGAACAGGATGCCCCGCTGGGACTTCTCAAACATCGTTTTAATGAAGCTGAGCTGGTTTTTACGCAGGAACCGGTCTTCGAATAAATCTTTGTGGAACTGGATGGTCAACTCCCTGATGTCCTCGCTTTCGCACTTGTGCGTGAACCAGGCGTGGTACAGGTTAGGGCCCACCAGCACCAACTCAAGCTCGTCGATGGCCTCGATGTGGTCGCCCACGATCCGCTTGGCGCCCTTGGCGTTGACGATGAGGTTCAGCTCGTATTCTTCGTGGTAGTGCAGCGGGAAATCAAACTTCTTTTTGACGCGGGAAAACAGGGTAAAACAGTCGCTTTGGGTTAGCGGCGTGATTTCACGCATGATGTCGGGCTTCATAATGGGCAGTAAAATGTAGCAGTACGCGTCAATAAAAGTACAGCCTTTAGTCAAAATCATACCAATGCGCAATCCATTGCATAAAACAAGAAAATCAGCTGTTTTTCAACAATGCAGCTTGATTACGCTCTTTTTCAAGTAAACCGAGGCAATAATGCGGCAACTACATACAAATAAATGACGCAATAGTATTATTAATCGCTTATCGATTGCAAGACCTTTGCTTTGGTCATCGCCCATCAAGCCGAAATTTTATGGGTCTGGTACCAGCTACATCCCACCCCCGTACTCTTGGCCGAATTCGAAACGCCGACGGAAGACCGCCTTCGCTCTACATCATTATTTGTCTCGATTTCAATTACTGCACGAGAAGAAATGAACCCGGGGCCTACACTGACCTAATCACGGCATCCAGACCATTTGACTCAGTGCCTAATCCGGTGCGCGCACATGAATAATTTTTTTCGATTGGGCATACTCGCCGCAGCGTTGGCTCTGGCCGGCGGCGCAGCAACGGCGCAGCCGGGCTTCGTGCGGGCCCAGGGTACGCAGTTTGTTCTCAACGGCAAGCCCTACCGCTACATCGGGGCCAACTATTGGTACGGCGGCCTGCTGGCCACGCAGGGCCCCACCGGCAAGGCGCGGCTGACCAAGGAATTGGATTTTCTGAAAAAACAAGGCATCGTCAACCTGCGGGTGATGGTGGGGGCCGAAGGCCTCAGCGGCGGCTACCAGTACCGGGTGCTCCAACCTTTGCAGCCCACCGAAGGCCGGTTCGACGAAAGCATCATGGCCGGACTCGACTTTCTGCTGGCCGAGTTGGGCAAGCGCGACATGAAGGCCGTGCTGCACTTCACCAACACCTGGGAATGGAGCGGCGGCCTGGGCCAATACCTGGAATGGAACGGCTACGCTGGCCAGCCCCTGCCCAAAAACCCCGACTACAGCTGGGATAAGTACCGGGCCTACATCGCGCAATTCTATACCTGCGAGCCGTGCAAAAGCGCGGTAGCCACCTACATCCGCTACGTACTGGCCCGCACCAACGGCCTGACGGGCAAGAAATACACCAACGACCCGGCCATCATGGCCTGGGAGATCATCAACGAGCCGCGGCCCATGCTACCGACCGCTACCCCGGCCTTCGAGGCGTGGATGAAGCAGACAGCGGCCCTGGTAAAATCCCTCGATAAGAACCACTTGCTGACCACCGGCAGCGAGGGCGACATCGCTACCGACAACGACATGGCCGTGTACGAGCGCCTGCACGCCGACCCCAACATCGACTACCTCACCATCCACATCTGGCCCAAAAACTGGGGCTGGTTCCGCGATACGGCCACGGCTAAAAGCTTCCCGGCAGTATTGGCCAACACCACCACTTTCGTCGACAAGCACGTGGCCGTGGCCACCAAGCTGCGCAAGCCGCTGGTGGTGGAGGAATTTGGCTTACCGCGCGATGGCCAGGTCTTTACGCCCGCGGCTAGCACGGCCCTGCGCGACCGGTACTACGCCGCCCTGTTCGGCATGATGCAGGGCAACACGCCGGCCAGCCGCGTCATCGCGGGCTACAATTTTTGGGCCTTTGGGGGCACGGCACGGCCGGTGCCGGGACAAGTGTTCTGGAGAGCCGGCGACGCTTACATGGGCGACCCCGGCGGCGAAGAGCAGGGCCTGAACTCGGTGTTCGACTCCGACAAATCAACTTGGGCCATGATTGGCCAGTACGTCAAAACCCTTCGCTAATGAAAATCTTCCGCACCCTCGCGCTGGCCGCTACTGCTGCCGCGCTGGCCTTTGGGGCCCGGGCCCAATCCACCGCTTCAATCGGGACCCCGCCCGCCGACCCCGCCGCCACTCCCCAAGCCAAACTGCTGCTGGCCAACCTGCACCGCCTGGTGGGCCGGGGCGTGATGTTCGGCCACCAAGACGACTTAGCCTATGGCGTCGACCAAGGCAAGATGTGGAAGGGCGACGCCAACCGCTCCGACGTGAAGAGCGTGACCGGCGCGTACCCGGCCGTGTTTGGCTGGGAACTGGGCCATTTGGAGCTCGACAGCGCCCGCAATCTCGACGGCGTGCCCTTTGCCCGCATACAGGGCTACATCAAGCAGGCTTATGCGCAGGGATCCGTCGTCACCATCAGCTGGCACCTCAACAACCCGCACAACGGCAAAACCGCCTGGGACACCGCCCGCACCGTGAAGTACATCCTGCCCGGGGGGCCTGACCACGCCAAGTACGTGGCCTACCTCGACCGACTGGCCACCTTTCTGGGCGGGCTAAAGGGCCCCAAGGGCGAGGCCATCCCGATCATTTTCCGGCCCTTTCATGAGCATACCGGCAGCTGGTTTTGGTGGGGACAAAAAGAGTGCACCGCGGCCGAGTTCAAGGCCCTGTGGCAGTTCAGCGTCAGCTACTTGCACAACCAAAAGAAGCTGCACAACCTGATTATTGCCTACTCAGCGGCCGACTTCACCAGCGAGGCCCAATACTTAGAGCGCTACCCCGGCGACGAGTACGTGGACGTGATGGGCTTCGACGACTACTGCGGCAAAGACGCCGAGCAGTTCCGGCAGGGCATCGACAAAAAGATGGCGATGCTTCAAACCATCAGCCGGGCCCACCGCAAGCTGCCGGCCCTCACCGAATTTGGTTACGAAGGTCTCCCCGACCCCACGTGGTGGACCAAAACCATGTTACCGCTGCTCCAGAAATACCCGGTGTCGTACGCCCTGACGTGGCGCAACGGCGACCCGACTCACTTCTACGCCCCCTTCCCCGGCCAGGCCAGCGCCGCCGACTTCAAGCAGTTCTCCCAGGCCAAAAACGTGCTATTTGCCGACCGCCTGGCTCCGCTGCACATCTACGCCAAGCCAATATAATTGGTGTGAAGCACTGTCATTGCTTCGTCTTTCTTCTCGCAGTGACAAACGAGTAAAAATCAACGGCCGATTTCCCTGCATGAAACTACACTTAGTTGACGTTTTAATCATCCTGGCGTACCTGCTGACCACGGTGTTCATCGGTATCTACTATAGCAAGCGGGCCAGCAAAAGCAAGGACAGCTACATGCTGGGCGGCCGCACGCTGCCCTGGTACAAGTTGGGCCTGAGCGACGCGTCGGACATGTTCGACATCAGCGGCACGATGTGGATGGTGAGCCTGTGCTTCGCCTACGGCATGAAAAGCATCTGGATTCCCTGGCTATGGCCGGTGTTCAACCAAGTGTTTCTGATGATGTACCTCTCCCGCTGGCTGCGCCGATCAGGGGCCAGCACCGGGGCCGAGTGGCTGGCCACGCGCTTCGGCACCAAGGGCCCCGGCGTCACGGCCTCGCACCAGGTGGTCATCGCCTTCGCGCTGCTCAGCTGCCTAGGCTTTCTGGCTTACGGCTTCGTGGGCCTGGGCAAATTCGTCGAGATTTTCATCCCCTGGGAGCTGGTGAAGGGCTACGTGCCCTTCGCGGTATCGCCGCAGTACGTGCCGCACGTGTACGGCATC
>JANPOR010000008.1:0-4161 GCA_031428075.1 Hymenobacter sp.
GCGGCCCAAGGCAAGCAGCCACAACTCCGCAGGCGGGTTTTTCAGCAGAAAAACCAGGTTATTCAACACCCAAAAATCGAGCAATGGCAGGGCGAGACGGGGCGGCAGCTTGAGCACTCCCGCGATGGCCAGCAGGGCCCCTGCGAAACCTACTTGCACCCACCAGAACCACCCGTTACCCCCGCGCCGGCGCGGCCACAGGGCCCAACTCGCGGCCAAGGCCAGCAATAGCGGAAAATAATCGCGCCCCAGCAGCGGCAGCCGGGCCCGGAGCTTGGCCGGCACGGTGTAATCAAAAAAATTGCCCGCATCGAAGCGGTAGACGCGGCAGTACAGGGCGGGGTTGGTAGCGGTGGAATCGCCGAGCAGCCACAAGCGGGTGGCGGTCACGCCCAAGCTGTCAGCGGCGGTGCGCGGGGCGGGCTCCAACTGGTTGAAGTCGAGCACACGGGCCAAGTAGCCATCGAGGGCTTGGGTGCGAGCCTGAGCCGGCGTGCGCAGCCCCGCGGCAACGGTCGAGGCCAGGGACAACAACAGCACCCCGCCAAGCAGCACGGGCGCGGCCCGGCGCCAACTGCCCGCCAGCAGCAGCGCGGCGGGCATCACGGCCCCGAAACCCAGCAGGGCCAAGCTGGGGCGCATCAGCCAAGCGGCCCCCAGGCCGGTGAGGCCCCCAACCAGCGCTACCCACCGCCCCGGCCGCTGCGCCGCGAACAGCACCGCCGTCCCGGCTAATAGCACCGCCACCCGCACATAGCTAAACAATAACCAGTGTTCCAGCCAACCCACGGCAAAAAAACCGGCAAGCGCCAGTCCCAGGGCCAACGGCCGCAAGTGCGGGCGCAAGAGTCGGTCGAGCACGGCAAAAGCGAAGACCGTGGCCATACCCAACCCGCCTCCCAGCAGCAGGCCAAACCACGGCACTTCCGGCTTCACCTTGTATAACAACGCCAGCACATGGCCGTAGCCGTGAAAATACAACGGCACCGATGGCACCGGCCCGGTCGCCAGCACGCCCGAAAATAGCCAAGCCAAGGAGGTATCGTCGCTGGCTTCGCAGTAGGTTCCCAAGCCAACCACGGTGCCCAGCACGAGGACCAGCGGCAGCAGGGCTAAGCGGGCAAAAGGAATGGGCCGGGAAGAACTAGGGCCAGATCCGGCAGCACTGGACGCCGCCGTTGCGCGACGCAGCATTATACCTGCCAGAAGCGCATTTCGAGCGAAATGCGGGTGGCGTCCTCGTTCAGGTTGGTGGCCCCGCCGTGCAGCAAGTAGGGCGAAAACACCAGGACCTCGTCGGAACCGGGGTGGGGCCGCACGGCCGTCAGGGGTACGCGGCTGCTTTTGGCACCCGGCACCCGGTAAGGGGTGCCGTGGTAAAGGGCCCCTTCGGCCGTGCGTTCGACCAAGCTTTCGGGCCAGTGATGACTGCCCGGTACCAAGCTCAGAGACGATACAGCGGTGCTGCCAGCCACGGGCGCATAGATGTTGAGGGCACCCCGGTAGCGCGGCATCCAGGCGTCGCGGTGCAAGGGGTTGTGGTCGGCCCTGCCCGGCCGCACGATGCGCAGGTGGAACACTTGCTCCTGGGTGTGGGGGTTGTGGACTTGCACAGGCCGGCCGCACAGGGCCCCCACGCGGGCTTCGAGCAAGCCAACGGGAACCGGCAATTGGCCGACGGAATATTCTTTAGTTTGCGCAATCACAGCCAAGTGCCGGGCTTGGTCGCCGGCAATTAGCCGGTGATAATGCGCCACATCGAAGTCAGTAGTTACTGCCAAGCCGATGCGGCGCAGGGCCGTACGCAACAGTTCGGCCAGGCCGGCGCGCAGGGTCTCGGTAGGGCCATCGCCAAGCCAGGGCGCCACCACGAAGCCCGCAGCCGCCCAAGGGGCCCCGGCGGTTAGATCGGAGCCGGTAGCCAACAGCACCCGCTCATCGGCGGGCAGACTGGGCCCTTCAACTCCAGTAAAAATATCGGTGTCAGGCACGGACGTAGGCATCGACGTGGGGCAAATGGGCAAGGAGCAAAGGTAGCCGACTGATTAATGACTCAGGCGGCCGCGGACAATCGGATTTCGCTACCCGGCCAGTAGAGCCGGGCCAGGAGCCCGACCGCTCGGCGAGCGCCGGCCCAGTGGGCGCGGCGCACGGCTTGGCGCAGCTCCCAACGGAGGCGCACGGCCAGGGCGGCGCGCTCGGCCGGGGTGCGGCACAGGACCAGGGCCTTGGCGCATACGGCCAGGGTGGACAGCAGGTAAGGATCGCGGCGGCGCGTTACCTGCGCGCTTTTACTGCGTGGGTGCAGGCGCTTGCGGGTCGTGGCTTCGTCTTGGTAATGGAACTGCCAATCGCGGCTGGCGCGAACCCAAAAATCAAAGTCTTCATAGCTCAGTGCTTCATCGTAGCCGTTGAGGGCCACGAGCGTAGCCCGGCGCATAAGCATGGTGGGGGCGCTGATAAAATAGCGGCTGAGCACGTCTGCAAACACCCAGCCCGAGACCGGGCGCGGCAGCCGCTGGCCCGGACGGCGCGGGTCGGGCTGCTGGTGCAGGCGCACAAACTGACCCTGCTCGCCCAGTAATTCGCAGTTAGAATAAACCACACCGTAGGTATCGGGCAGCTGCTCAAACAAAGCGACCTGCTGGCTGAGGCGTTGCGGCAGCAGCTCGTCATCGGTGGCAAAATCCACAATAAATTCGCCCTTACTCCGAAAAAAAGCTTGGTTGTAAGCGCGGCAGTTGCCCACGTTTTCGGGCAGCAGCAGCAGGTGCCAGGCCGGGTGGGCCCGGGCGTATTCGCGCAGAATTTTTGGGCTGGCATCGTGGCTGGCATCGTCCACGAGCCAGACTTCCAGGTGCGGGTAGTCTTGGGCCAGTACGGAATCCAGCGCGGCCCGCAGAAACGGCGCATGGTTGTGGCAAAGGGCGACGATGGTGACCAAAGGCTTCACTTTTCGGGATGCGAAATGGCAGGAGTTCAACGTTTGATTTTCAAATAAAGCCCTTTGCCGTAGAACCAGCCTACGCAGCCCAGCGCCAGCAGGCCGTAGCGCGCGGCGTGGGCCAGCACCACGCCGGGCAAGCCCAGCGCGGGCAGCAGCGCAGCGAGCAGCGCGGCGTACAGCGCGGCCGAGCCGGCTTGCACGGCCAGGTAGGGCCCCGGGCGGGCACGTACCAGCAGCGCGTACTGAAACACCCAGCTCAGGAATTTGGCCCAGTCGCCGAGCAGTTGCGGGGCAAGCAGTGGCGCGGCCGCTGCCAGGCGGGGCGCGAAGAGCAACGTCAACAACCCGACTCGAAAATAAAATAACAGCCCAAAGCCAGCCGCCAGGCCCACCGCCAGCAGGCCAGCCACCGTGCCGACGTAGCGGCGCTGCTCGGCCGGCGCAGGGGCTAGCGCGGCTAGACGTGGGTAAAAAACCGTGCTCAACACGGCCCCCACCACCAGCGTAGAATTATCCGAGACTTTGGCTACCGCTTGCCACAAATCGGTGGTGGACGGTGCGAAGTTGGCGATGAGGTAGGCTCGCACCGCATAGTCCACGGCCCGGCCGAAGAGTAGGGTGCCGACGGCCATCAGCAGGAATTTGAGCAAACCGCGCAAGGCTACACGGCCGGGCTGGGCGCGGGCACGCCACCCGCGTAGCAGCCCGGCCCGGCCCGCTAGCCCCAGCGCCGGCCCAAACGTGAGCGCCTGCCCGGCCACGTAGCCGAGCAGCACCCGGCCCAGGGGCTGCCCCAACGCCAACAGCCCAGCCACCGCCGCAATGCTCAGCGCGCTCAGCACCGCGGCCAGGGCCACGTAGGCCCCGCGCCGGCCCGCCGCCAGCAAGGCCGCGCCCAGGAGCGCCTGCCCACACACCAGCCCCATCGCCGCCGTGAAAAACACCGTACGGCCCACTGGCCAGGCGCCCCCCCCCAATGCAAACAGCAGCCCCCCGCACGCCCCCACCAGCAGCGCCGTGAGCCAAAACGCGGTGCCGAGCCAGAGGCGGTGGCGAGGCCGGCCCGGGCGCAGCGGGGCCAGGTACGCAACGGCCCCCGCCTGCACGCCGTCCGTGGGCAAGGCCCCGAACAAACCCATCAAATTCTGAAATTGGGCGAGTTGCGTGAGCCCCCCGGGGCCCCCGTAGAGGGCTATTAATTTACTGAGCAACAA
>JANPOR010000009.1:0-1525 GCA_031428075.1 Hymenobacter sp.
TTGCTGGCCTACAACCACGCCAAGCGCTTAAAGACCCTACGCGGGCTAACACCACATGAATTCGTTTGTGCACAGTGGCAAAAGGACCCGACTATCTTTACCCGAGACCCGACCCACCTCACGTTGGGACTATACACCTAGCCGCAGTCAAAGCGTAGCGTAGGCATATCGTTACAGCCCGTCAAGTAAAAGGAGGCGGCGAAGCGGCATTAAACTGGGAAAAGAGGGGAAAACGAAATTTCTGCAAAACCGTGCCTGGCGTTGGCTGCTGGGTTGCACTGGTGGCCGCTGCGCATGCAAATCTCCTCGAAAGGCTCAACCGTTCGGCTGTCCCAGCATCCGGTTGCTACCCGGGCCCCCGCCGTGAGGTAGCAAACAATTTGCCCCCGCCGGCCGTCTTATGCGTTCGTTATTTTAATTCTCGTAAAATCATCCCATGCCCAATACTCCTAAAAACTGGTTCATCACCGGGGCCTCGTCCGGCTTCGGTGAATCGTTGGCCGAACTGCTGCTGGCCAAAGGCGATAAAGTAGCCGCCACGTTCCGTCACCAAACCCAGGCCGATGAATTCACTCGGAAAACCGGCGGCAACGGCAGGGGCATCGTGCTCGACGTGACCGATGCGGCCCGCGTACCCGGGGCCGTGCAAGAGGCCATCGCCGCCCTGGGCCACCTCGACGTAGTGGTAAACAACGCCGGCTACGGCTCGCTGGGGCCCATCGAGGAAATCGACGAAGCCGAAGTGCAGCGGCAATTCGACGTAAACGTGTTCGGGCCCCTGCGGGTGCTGCGGGCCGTGCTGCCGCATTTGCGCGAGCGTAAAAGCGGCCACATCCTGAACGTAACCAGCATCGGTGGGCTGCGGGCCTTCCCCGGAGTGGGCATCTACAACGGCTCCAAGTTCGCGTTGGAAGGCATCGGCGAGGCGCTGTCGAAGGAAGTGGGGCCCCTGGGCATCCGCGTTACCAACATCGAGCCGAGCGGCTTCCGCACCAAGTGGGCCGGCGAGTCGGCCACGTTCACCAAGCCCAAAAACGAGGATTACAACGCCACGGCAGGCAAAAATATGGGCGACATCCAGGGCTACAGCGGCAACCAGCCTGGCGACCCGGTGCGCGCCGCCCAGGCCATGTACGACGTGGTGCAGATCGAACACCCGCCCCTGCACTTGCCCTTGGGCGTAGCCGCCGTGAAGGGTGCCCGCGCCAAAATCAAGGAGCTGAGCGACGAGGTGGAGCAGTACGCCCACGTGGGCGAGGGCGCCGACTTCCCGGCCGCCAAGTAGACGCCGGGCGGTGGTTCATCGGCCGGTGAGGGCCCTGAAAATCAGTTTTGGGGCCCTGAGCTGCTGAGGAGCTGCCGCGTTTTCACGGCGAGCGCCGCCAAACAATCTAACCCCTTCAGGCGTCTTACTACCTCACTCCGCACAACACTCCATGCCCGAAATGCAAAAAAACTGGTTTATCACCGGCGCCTCTACCGGCTTTGGCGAGGCCCTGGCTAAGCTGTTGCTCGAGAAAGGCGA
>JANPOR010000010.1:0-2499 GCA_031428075.1 Hymenobacter sp.
GCCTAGGGCTGGCGGCTGGCGCCCTGGAGCTGATCAACGAGAGCCACTTCTTGCCTTATTCGACCTACGCCCTCAACGGGCGGGTGTTTGCGGTGGCGCTGGGCGTGGTGCTGTTTTTTGGGGTGTTGTCGGGGGCCTACCCGGCTTATAAGATGTCGAAGCTACAGGCTGTGAAGGCCCTGAAAGGAGAAACCGCCGCATGATACGCCACCTGACTACCCTGATGTGGAACCGCAAGCGGGCCAGTGCCCTGCTCATCGCCGAAATGGTGCTAGCCTTCTTTGTTCTCTTTGCCGTGGGCAGCCTGGGCGTGTACCTGCAGCGCAACTACCAGTCTCCGCTGGGCTTCGCCTACGCCGACGTGTGGGAGCTGCAACTGAACCCCGGCACGCAGCCCCACGCCGCGCAGTACGGCACCTTGCAGCAGGTATTGCAGCGCCTACGCAACACGCCGGGCGTGATGGGTGCGACGCGCACCAACTTTAACACGCCGTTCAGCTTCAACAACAACACCACCGATTTCGACACCGGCAAGGGCACCAAAAAGGCCTACGGCGACATCTACCACGTTGGTCCCGAGTTGCCGCAGATAATCGGCCTGCGCCTTGTGGCGGGCCGCTGGTTCGATAGCCGCGACGACGTGGCTGCCGCACGCCCGCCCATCGTCATCACCGAGATGACCCAAGCCGAACTGTTCGGGGGCGGGGCGGCGCTGGGCCACATGGTGCGCGACGGCAAGGACGAATACCGGGTTATCGGCGTAAGCGGCCCCTACCGCGCCGGGGGAGAGCTGAGCGACCCGCAGGCCGCCGCTTTTCGCTACGTGAGCCCCCAGGACACGACCAGGGCCCTGTTCAACCTGCTGGTGCGGGTGCGGCCCGGTGCGGGCGCGGCCCTCGAAAAGCAAATTAATGAGGACATCCGCCGGCTGGGCGCCGGCTGGACGAGCGGCGTTACCACGCTCGCCGAGAACCGCCTCACTAAGCTCAAGCAGCTGCTCACGCTGCCCGCGCTGCTGGGCGTGGTCTGCCTGTTTCTGCTGGTGAACGTGGCGCTGGGACTTTTTGGCGTGCTCTGGCTGAACATCAACCAGCGGCGCGGCGAGCTGGGCTTGCGCCGGGCGATGGGGGCCCCAGCCGGAGCCATCAGTCGGCAAGTAGTGGGCGAGATTCTGATTCTCACCACCTTCGGGCTGTTGCTGGGGCTGCTGGCGGCGGTGCAGTTCCCGCTGTTGGGCGTCTTCAACGTGGAGCCCGGCGTGTACCTCACGGGGATGGCCCTGGCGGCGGGGGGCCTGTACACGCTGGCCACCGCCTGCGCCCTGTACCCAAGCCGGCTGGCAGCAGGCATTCAGCCCGCCATCGCGCTGCGCGAGGAGTAAATCGACTTTCTTGACCCCGAAGTCGTTCCAGCAAGGAACGAGGTCGTGCGTGCCGGGAGCGACCTCGTTTCCGGCACGTACGACCTCGCTCCCGGCACGTAAGACCTCGCTCCCGGCACGCACGACCTCGTTCGAAACAAGAACGACCTCGTTCGAAACGTATACGACCTCGTTCCCGGTCTAAGCGACATCGTTCGGAGCGTACACGAGGTCGTGCGGAGCGGGAACGACCTCGTTCGAAGCGTGCACGAGGTCGCTTAGACCGGGAACGACCTGGCTGACTAAAGCCATTCTCGGGTTGGTGGATATAGGGTGCGGGGCTGACTCCTGCCCGCCGTTGACCGATTCCAGCCCCAACCGTTCAGCCACAGGCAGGGGCCAGTCCCGCACCCTATATGGTTCGACAGTACCCCGACCGGAGACCCCCCCTATAAAGAGCAACCCGTTCGGCGCGGTGGCGAACGAGGTGCCTGAGATAGACAACCTGTTTGCCACCGCCCTCACACCTTCGTCCGCTCGCCGGCAAGTCACGCGCAAAGCACCCGTACTTTCGGCCTCATTCTCCCCGCTATGGTCTTAATTGTCGACGACGACCTTGCCATCCGCACGTCCCTCAAGCTGCTGCTGAAACAGGCCGGCCACGCGGCCCAGGCCGTGGCCACGCCCGCCGAGGCCCTGGCCGCGGTGCGCGAAGCCGCCCCCCGGCTGGTGCTGCTCGACATGAACTTCTCGCTGGACACCTCCGGGACCGACGGCCTGGCCCTGCTGCGCGACCTCAAGCAACTGGCCCCGCAAATGCCGGTGGTGCTCATCACCGGCTGGGGCTCCATTGCGCTAGCCGTGGCGGGTATGAAGGCCGGGGCCGCGGAGTTCGTTACCAAGCCTTGGCACAATGACGCCCTGCTCCAAACCATCGGTACGGTGCTGGCGCTACGGGGCCCTGGGCCCGCCGCTGGGGCCCCGCCCGGCCGTCGGGCCCTGGACAAGCAGTTTGCCCTCGGCGCCATTGTGGGCGAAGATGAACGCCTGCTGGCCGTGCTGCGCCAGGTGGGCCAGGTGGCGGCCACCGACGCGGCGGTGCTTATCGAGGGCGAAAGCGGTACCGGTAAAGAGCTGAT
>JANPOR010000011.1:0-4964 GCA_031428075.1 Hymenobacter sp.
CGCAAGTTGCCGGCCGATGCACCTACCGACTTCATTACGCCCTCCTGGTACGGATTCGTGTTCCCACACGATGCACCGGAGCGCCTGCCCTAAGAATCTGTTTGAGTTAGCAGAACTTCAGGGTTCTGCGCATGCTAACTATTGTAATCCAAATATTTGCATGACGCAACGCCCGGTCATATTCTTTGGACAAGCGCCGATTCATGTCGAGCCACGCGAACGTGCGTCGACAATCCAGCGCCAGGCGTGGATACAGAAATTGGTTTTTCGCACCAGTACGTGTGCCGGTTTCCCGACCCGGATGCCGTAGCGCTGGGCCAGGTGCTGGCGGAAAACACCGTGAAAGGAACTGTCCACGAAAACGACCTGGACGACTCCCAGTAGTTCGTGCGTGGCGGCCACCTCGTCCTAGAAAGCAATGGCAGCGGCCCCGGCCACCGCGTCGGCGGGCAGCACCCGACTGGCCAGCACCTGGCCCAGTGTGTCGGTGAGCACCAGGCGTTCATGATCCTTGACCAACTTGCCCGCGTCGAAGCCCACGGTGGCTCAGGTGGCCGTGGCCGTGTTTTTGACGCTTTGCGTGGCGAGTATCACGGCCGTGGGGCAGGCTTTTCTTGGGCGTGTTCCCGGCTGCTCACCGTCGGGCAGGCGCTCACCCGCGCCCAAGTGCCGTCGACTGCCCACTTGTCAACGTACCAGTACGCCGTGCCCCAGGGCAGTAAATCGCCCGGTACGTCCCGCCAGACGCACCCGTTTTTGAGCACGTACAAAATGGCATTGACGATTTCCACCAGCAGTGGCTCCAGCCGCTGCCAGTCGCGGGCGCAAAGGTCTGAGCTATATAATTTTCGAGTCAAAATAGCGGAGGTATCCATCTTGCAAAATTAACTCAAACATAGGAGCTTCTAAGCTGCTGCTAACGCCCTTTTGCAGCGAAATGGGCGCTGTTTTATCAAAGGATTAAGCAAGTCTTTTGGCTCAGAATCTATAATTTCTCCATTGTCCGCGTTTAAAATCCTGTTGCAAAAGCAGGATATTGTACCGACAGAATTGCTTTTTGTGCGCGAGTTTGTCGAATTATCAACTCAGCCAGAGCAGCGGTTTTTTGTAGTTCAAAATAAGGCTTTTGGAGCTTCAAGAATTTCTTTCCCTAGCATGCTTAAACCAGCGTTAGTTGCTTTGAAAAGTCGTTGGTTTTACACCGTGGATGTGGCTTACACTCAAACCGGCCAGCCCATAACTATCGAAGTTGATGACGGCCAAGTTTCTGACATTAAGGAGTGGGGTGTAGCAGAGCTATGCAGCAAGGTTATTTCTCAGCTACCTGAATTGGCAACTACTTAGCAGAACCAAGAAACCCCCGCGTCTGCTACTGCCAATCGGCGGCGTAGCGCTTCCAGTACGGCTCGTGGCCCACGCTGGGGAAGTCGTGGCGGGCTTTAGGGCCGGCGAGGTGGGCGAAGATGGCATCGGTTTCGGCGCGGGTCACGCGTGGGTCGGCGGTGCCCCAGAGTAGGAGGGTAGGCGTGTGGATTTGGGTGGCGTAGTGCTCGGCATTGAGGCCGTAGGCCCAGAAGCCGTTTTGCACGCCGCCCCAGAACACCAGCAAATCGGCCATCGGGAAGCCGGGGACGTGCATCGAGGCGAAGCGGTTGTGGGCGGTTTGGCGCATGTTGCCGTAGGGGCATTCGAGAATGGTGGCGGTGGGATGCACGCCCAGCTCGGCTTCGGCCCGCATGATGGCTACGGCACCCATACTCACGCCGTAGAGAATCAGTTTTTGGTGCTTGGTGACTGGTGCTCAGTGCTTGGTTGAATCGTTCAGCCAGCGCACGGCGGCCGCCACGTCGTTGGCCTCGCGGTAGCCCACGGTGGTGCGGAAACCAGCCGAATTGCCGTTGCCGGCCTAGTCTACGAGCGGTACGTTGTAGCCCAGGCGGCGGAAATAGCCGGCCTCGTGGGTGAGGTGCGATTTGCTGCTGGTGTAGCCGTGAAACAGGGCCACCGTGCCCCGGCTGCGGCCGGAATCGGGCCGGGCGTACCAGGCTTCGAGCGTGCCGTTGGGGCTGGCGATGCTTACGGTTTTGACCGGGAAAGCGGGTTTGAGGCCATTCTGAGGTTTGGGGTTGCGAATGCCGGTGAGTAGCAGCCAGAGCTTCTGGCCGGGACTGAGCTGTTCGGGATTGAGCGAGTGCAGGCCCGGCTCATTGGAGAAGTGCGTGAAGCGCCAAGCGTGGAAAAAGGCCACGGCATTCAGCAGGCCAAAACCGGCGAAAAGGAACAGGAATAGCCAGCGGCGGCGGGAGAGCTCCTTCATTTCTGGGCTTATAAACGCCGCAGGGTACCGCTTATTTTACGCAACGAATTCACTTCTTCGGGTGTCAGCTTGCGCCACTGGCCGGGCTGCAATTCGCCTAGCCCTAGCGGGCCAATGGCGGCGCGCACCAGGCGCAGGCAGGGCAGGCCCACAGCGTGGCGGTTTTCTCCTCGAATTAAGCGCTCTACGGTAGCATGAGTGCGCAGGTCACGTACAGCGTGGCCCAACGCCGGCCGTAGAGATACCCAGCAACGAGGCTTTCCTAGACCTGCACGGCCTGGAAACCCACCTGACGCCGTATTTAGGTAGCCTGGATGCTTACGCCCGGAAAATCCGCGCCGATGTAAACCTCCGTACCGGCATCCCTACCTGCGTGAGGATTGGCCTCACCAAAACCCTGGCAAAACTGGCTAATCGGATTGCCAAGAAAGATGGTCTTGCTTAAAAGGGTGGTTCTCGAAGCGAGCAGCGCGTAGTGGGTCGCCGGTGGGGGGCAGGTTAGCGGGGTAGTTGGGGACGGCCAGGGCCGTTTCGAGGCGGCTGAGCAGTTGCGCGAAGCTAGCCACAACCTCGCTTTGTTCGTTGGTTTCGGCTAGCTCTACGGCGGGGTGGTTGGCAGTGAGGGGCGCGGCTTGCAGACGCTGGCCTTCGTACACGCGCTGCTGGCGAGCATAGTAGCGGTCGGTGCAGCGGTGCAGCACCATTTCTACCAGTTGCTACAGCCGAGTCAGGTCGGCGGAGGAGCAGGGTTGGAAGGAAGCATCCAGCTGCAAGTCGTCGGCTTGGCCGCTAGTCAGGGCCAAGGCGTAAATGCGGCCCTGTGCGTCGTACCTCAGGCGCAGCTTAGTGGTGAAACCGTCCCAGCTGCGGCCGAGCACCTGGCCAACGGGATTGTCTTTTTTTGGCTCCCGCCGCCACCTGGTGCGCCCGCACGGTGGTGGAATCGACCAGCAGCTGGGGCAAGCCGGTGGTATTTTGCACCTGGGCCAGCACCTGCGGTCACACGTCGGCTTGGCGCCAGCGCCGAAAGCGGGCGTACACCGTGTGTCAGGGCCCGAACCGTTCCACGGGTAAATCGCGCCACGGCACCCCGCAACGGGCCCGCCAGCGCACGGCCTCGACGAACAGACGCGTGCCCCTTGGCTGTGATACTCGGCGAGCATTCTCGACCCGGAAGCAAGGGCGAAAGCCGCATCTACTGCGCGTCCGTCAACATACTCCGGTTTTTGTCCATGCGCAAAGGTCGACTCTAACTATAACTTCCCTTAGCTGTCCAGTGCCACGGTACGGGCCGTTAGCGGGTTGCTCCCGCTAGCTTTCCGTTTGCAGGAGGCGCACTTCGATTTGCCCGTTGCTCACGCGCACGTCAAATTTGGGCTGTGGCTCCGTCGCCGGGCCGGCTAGCACGCGCCCGTCTTCCAACGAAAACACCGAGCCGTGCCACGGGCAGCGCACGCTGCAATCGGGCAGCAAAGCGCCTTCGGAAAGGGGGCCGCCCAAGTGCGAACAGGTGTGGGCGATGGCGAAAACTTCGCCGTTTTTGCGGGCCAGCAATACCGCCACTTCGCCGGCTTCGACGCGCCGCATCGTGTTTTCCGCCAGTTCGGTGTCCGGCAGCACGGCCACGAACTCCTTTGGATACTCGGCCGACGTGGCCGTGTGGTCCACGCCCACCTGCTCGGCGTAGACTAAGTGGCCGCCGAGGTATGCGGAGGCTGACACTACGCCGTAGCCCACCATCGATAATCCAATGGCCGTGCCGCGGGAGTCCCGGCGCTGCCGCAGCATGTACGACGTGGCGTAGAGCGCCGTCGCGCTGAGATTCAACAGGCCGTGCATCAGCCCAATCTTCCGCTTTTTCTTGGTTAAGCCCGTCCAATCCGTCAGGCCGGTTACTGCCGAGCCAAGGGCGCCGACCAGTCCGATGGCAACGGCCGCGTCCGCGCCCGGCGCAAACTTGCGCTGGCCGCACAGCTCCAAGCCATCCAGCACGGCGGCGGCCGTCCATGCGCCAATGGGCACGTCGGTAATCATCGGATGCAACGGGTGTCCCAGCCAGGTGCCGTGCAGAAAATTCTTGATTTTTTGGCCCGTCGCGCCGCCCGCCTCAAACGCTTGGATGACGGCGGGCTGGATGGCGTCGCCGGCCGTGCCCAGCCATTCTTGGTGGGCAATCACGTCGATGATGGTTTCTGGCTTCATGGGTTTTTCCTCTGGTTAATTGGCTGCGAAATGGAGGGGCCCGCCAGGTAAGCCCGGTGTTGGCTGGCGGGGTACCAACCGGTCTCGTCACTGCTAACTCCTCCGGGCTGGCGGGGCTTTGGTGGTTAACAAAGGATACCTCGCGGCTTTTCGGATACGTTCTGCCGTTTCTCAGACCGCATCCCAGTGTATCAACCGCTAACGGGTTGGTTAGTGCCTTTTGAGAAAAGCGAAAATACCATCCGGTAAATCGCTGTTCTGAAGCACTTGTCTTATCGTACGCCGCAATCCGTTCGCAGGTTGTAATTGCCGGCATTTTCGCTTTATCGCCACGCCAGAGGAGTAAAATTCCGCCTGCGACGGAGGCCCAGCGCGCCAGAACCGACGGCGGGCCGGTGCGCTAGCTGGCCAAAGCGCCGCACACGGGCCCCGAACTTATGCCAGT
>JANPOR010000012.1:0-2223 GCA_031428075.1 Hymenobacter sp.
GGATTGAAAAAGGTGGATGGGGAAGCCGCTGGCCAACTCTGGCGCTGGGCGTTTGGGGTTTTGCAAAGATTGCGCCCACGTTCGCCGCCTTGCGTTGATTTTCACCCGACTAAATGATGATATTTGTCAAGCCCGGTGGAGCGTTGTTCGGCGTGAATTGTGGCATCAAACGCCTGCGCATGGTTCGCGACAAGGTGCGGGTACGCGGCGACTGGTTTCGCGATACGGTCATGGTCGTGGCCTGCGGACTGCACAACCTGCGCGTCCGCAGCCCATACCGAGCCTATCTCGCACACGAACGCGCGAATCTTGATAATTAATCCGCACAAGCTTTATTAACTCTCACCCTTTACATGATGCATAGCCGGGCCGGCTAGGCTGGTGGCTGAGCGTGAGCTGAGCGAGTGGGAAAGTCTGTTCACCGCTTAGCGTCCCTTGAGGGGAAAATCCTGCAGGCGGGTAAACTGGTAGCCCTGCTGGCGCAGCACGGGCACTATCTGGCGCAGGGCCTCGTAGCTGTTCCAGGCCGGCCGGTTGAAGTGCATGATGACCAGCGCGCCTGGCCGCACGTTGCGCAGCACATTGTCGCGGATAACGTCGGCCGGGGTGCCGGCCACGGCGTCTCCCGAGAGCACATCAAAGCTGATGACGGTGGTGTGCAGCTGGCCGGCCAGCTTGGCGCAGGCCTCGTCAATATAGGCCGTGGCCGAGCGGAAGAACCGGGGCCGGCGGCCCGTCAGGCCCTCAATCTTGCGGGCGTTGGCCTCAATCTCATCGAAGGCATCGGAGGCCGTGGCCGTGCCGTGGATGCCGTACTCGCTCTCGCCGTCCACCGAGCAGGGCCTGTGGTTGAAGCCATGGTTTTCGATTTGAAACAGCGGGTCGCGGGCCAGTGCGCGGAAGGTGGTCGGGTTCTCGTCAATCCAGCGGCCGGCCACGCACAGGGTGGCCGGAATGCGCTCGCGGCGCAGGTAGTCAATCAGCTCTGCATCGTAGCCGCTGCCCCCGTGCGGCCCGCCGCAGGCATCAAAAGTCAGGGCCAGGATTTTCTGGCTCGTCACCAGGTCCTCGTCCACGCCTTTCACAAACTCGCCCCACTGCCCCGGCCGGGCGTGGGCAAACTCGCGGGCTAGCTGCGCCTTGAGGGCCATGTACGATGGGTCGGCATAGAGCCGGGCCAGAAAGGCGGCGTTGGTATAATCGAGGGCCGGCGCGGAAGCCGAGCCGGTGAGCAGGCACACCCCCAGCAGCCCCGTAAAACGGCGAATGAGGATTAACCTGGGCATGAATTGAATCGTGTGAATGAATGAAAGAATCAATAGTACGCCCGGAAAGGCAGAGCGCAGGAGCTGCCCACGCCCGGCCATGCGCGGCTGCCGGCCTTCAGGCGCGGGCCCGGCACTCCAAGCACGAATACCATGACGAAAATCACGCTCTAAGGCAACTATTCTCAAGAAGGCGTCGCACTTCGACGCGGACCTTTGTGCCTGGTCTGCTTCCCACCCGTGGCCGGCCCCGGCTGCGCTGGTCAGCATGCACATCGCTAAAAAACGCGCTCCATGGACAAGGATTTGCAAGGGAAGACCGCCTTGGTTACCGGGGCCGCCTCGGGTATCGGACGGGCAGTGGCGCTGCTCTACAGCTGGCCGACACCAAGCAAAAAGCCTGATGGCAGCTGCGGCTGCACCAGTTCACCGACGTGATGATACTGGTGCTCATCGCCGCGGCCGGTATCTCGGTGGCAGTGGGGGAAGTCCAGTCGGCCTACGTTATTCTGGCCATTATCATTTTAAATGCGGCCCTCGGCTTTGGGCAGGAATACCGGGCCGATAAGGCCCTGGCGGCCTTGCAACAGCTGGCCCCGTCGCAGGCCCAGGTGCTGCGCGGCGACCAGCCCGAGGCCGTGCCTGCCGCCGACCTGGTACCCGGCGACGTGCTGCTGCCCGAAGCTGGCAACGTGATTCCGGCCGACGTGCGCTTTGAGCTGCTGCCGGGCTGGACCGGCGACATCGGCGTGGGGGCTAGCCACGGCACCGGCTACGCCTACGACAGCCACGTGCCGCTGCTTTGGTTTGGGGCGGGCATTGCGCCGGGCGTCAGCTACGCGCCGCACGCCATCACCGACATTGCCCCCACGGCCGCCCTGCTGCTGGGCAGCAAGCTGCCCAGCGCCTGCACCGGCCAGCCCATTGTGGAGGTGCTGAGCCCCGGCGGCGCCAGCCC
>JANPOR010000013.1:0-2730 GCA_031428075.1 Hymenobacter sp.
AGCCCAAATTGCGCCCCACGCCCATGTAGGGCCGCCCGCGCCAGGCAAAGCTCAGGTACTGCGCGGCGGTGAGCAGCGTTTCGTAGCGGACGAGGCGGTTGAGCAAACCGGGGCCCTCCGCGTAGGCCGAGAAACCGAGTACAAGGTCGGCGGCCGGCCGCCCCCCCCCGGCGGCAAAGCCGCGCTGCATCAGGCGCAGCCACTGGCTGGTGGCAGGAATGCAGTCGGCGTCGGTGAAGAGCAGGCGGGGGTAGCGGGCGGCCTTGATGCCCAGCGTCAGGGCGTATTTTTTGGGGGCGAGGCCATCGGGGGTACTCGCGACGCTGACGAGCCGAAACCGCCCGGCGTGGTACTGGCCTAGCTGCTGGGCGTAGTCTTGGGTGCCGTCGCAACTGCGGTCATCAATCAGTACTACCTCGAAGGGGGCCGGGTAGTCTTGCTTCAAAAGCAGGGGCAGCAGGCGGCGCAGGTTTTCCAGCTCGTTGTGGGCGCACACAACCACGGAAGCCGGCTCGTGGTCGGGACCCGGCGCGTCAGCCGGGGCCTCGGCGGGCCGACGGGCGAAGGGCTCGAAGTAGTACAACCAGTAAAACAGCTGCGTTAGCACGCAGGCCACCAGCAGCCAGAAAGCAGGAGATTGGGGCAAATACGGGGGCAACGGCGGGCAGCACGGATGAGCGGGCAAAGGTAAGCGGTGCCGGGGCGGGGCTACCTTTGCGGACCGCAGCGCGAACCACAAAGTGCGCGCTGCGAACTACCGCCCTCTCCCTGAATGACCTTCGACCTCCTCGCCCGCGACCCTGCCACCAAGGCCCGCGCCGGGCTGCTACACACCGCCCACGGGGCCATCGAAACGCCCATCTTCATGCCCGTGGGCACGGCAGGCACCGTAAAGGCAGTGAGCCAGCAGACGCTCAAAACCGACATCGACGCTCAGATTATCCTCGGCAATACCTACCACTTGTACCTGCGCCCGGGCCTCGACGTGCTGCGCCAGGCCGGGGGCCTGCACCGCTTCAACGGCTGGGACCGGCCACTGCTGACCGACTCGGGCGGCTACCAGGTGTTCTCGCTCAGCAACACCCGCAAGATTAAGGAGGAGGGCGTCACGTTCCGCTCGCACATCGACGGTTCGCCGCACTTGTTTACACCGGAGGGCGTGATGGACATCCAGCGGGTGATTGGGGCC
Source organism: Hymenobacter sp. (assembly GCA_031428075.1). GTDB lineage: Bacteria > Bacteroidota > Bacteroidia > Cytophagales > Hymenobacteraceae > Hymenobacter. The sequence goes on from JANPOR010000013.1 coordinate 1,190, forward strand.
GACATCATCATGGCGTTCGATGAGTGCACGCCCTGGCCCTGCGAGTACAACTACGCCCGCCGCTCGCTCGATATGACGCACCGCTGGCTGCAACGCTGCATCGCGCGTTTCGACAGCACCGAGGGCCTGTATGGCTTCGAGCAGAACCTGTTTCCCATCGTGCAGGGCAGCACTTTTAAGGACTTAAGAGTGCAGTCGGCCGAGTTTGTGGCGGCCCAGGGACGGGCCGGTAACGCCATCGGGGGCCTGAGCGTGGGCGAACCGGCCGAGCAGATGTACGAGGTGACGGAGCTGGTGTGCGACATTCTGCCCGCCGACAAGCCGCGCTACCTGATGGGCGTGGGCACGCCGGCCAACGTCCTCGAAAACATTGCCCTCGGTGTGGACATGTTCGACTGCGTGATGCCGACCCGCAACGCCCGCAATGGCATGCTGTTCACCACGCAGGGCATCGTCAACATCACCAATAAGAGGTGGGCGACGGACTTCACGCCCCTCGACCCCGCGCTGACTGGGGTGGCCAGCACGTTCTACTCGCGGGCCTACCTGCGGCACTTGTTCCAGAGCAAGGAGCTGCTGGGCCCCCAGCTGGCCTCGGCCCATAACTTGGCGTTCTATTTGTGGCTGGTGCGCGAGGCCCGCACGCAGATTGTGGCCGGCACGTTTGGGCCCTGGAAAGACCAGATGGTTAAGCAGGTGATGATCAGGCTGTAATTAAATACTTGGTGCTTTGTTGTCTTTGCGAGCGCAACGAAGTGGAGCGTGGCAATCTTTCTTCCGTTCGCGCCATTAGCCAAGCAACCCGCAGGAAAGATTGACGCCGCTTAATGCGCGGAATGTCGTTCCTCCTCGCAATGATAACGGGGGCCCCAAGCGCCAAACACTAAGTACTCACGTGAATATCTTCGACAAGTACATTATTAAGAAGTTCCTCACGGCGTTCGTCTTCACGGTGCTCATCATCGTGTCGGTGATTTGCGTGATTGACTTCACCGAGAAGAACGACGACTTCATCCAGCACAACCTGACGATGAAGCAGATTGTGTTTGAGTACTACGTGTTTCTGTTTCCGTACTTCTCTAACCTGCTGGCCCCGATTACCATCTTCATCGCCGTGGTGTTCGTGACGGCGCAGCTGGCGGCGCGCACCGAAATTGTGGCCATCATGGCGAGCGGGGTGAGTTTCCGGCGGCTGCTAACGCCTTACCTGGCGGCGGCGGCCCTGGTGGGCTTGTTCATCTTCGCGCTCACCGGCTGGGTGCTGCCCCTGGCCAACAAGGAGCGGGTGCGCTTCGAGCGGGCTTACGTGAAGCTGCCCTACCGCTTCAAGGGGCGCGACGTGCACATCCGCATCGGGCCCCGCAGCTACGTGTACATGGAGAGCTACGACAACACCCACAACGTGGGCTACCGCTTCGCGCTGGAAACCATCGACAGCACCATCCTGCACCGCCGCATGACGGCCGACGCCATCACCTGGGACTCGACCAAGCAGGCCTGGCACCTCACGCAGCAGCTCGTACGCACCTTCCGGGGCCCGC
>JANPOR010000014.1:0-3707 GCA_031428075.1 Hymenobacter sp.
CGTTGAGTCGAGCATGACCCAGTCCAAATCCGGCTCCTGCACGGCCTCAAACAAGCCTTTCCACACGCCCGTTTGCGCCCAGCGCCGGCAGCGCTTGCGCTGCGTGTCGGCCTTGCCGAAACGGGCTGGCAGCGTCCGCCACGCGGCCCCGTGGCGGGCAATCCAGAGCACCGCGTTCAAAAACAGGCGGTTATCCCCCGCCGTGCGGCCCACGTCCCCGGCTTTGCCCGCTAAGTGCGGGGCCAACAACGCCCACGCGCGGTCACTGATTTCGTCTAATTCGTTCACAAACGCAAGGCTAATTGTCCGTACAACCTAGGGTAATCACTGGAATATATAAAAATATTTAATTTAATAACCTCCCTAATTCCGGGCCTGGGCAACATCGATCCGGCGGGTTGGGGCGGCCCATTTGCCTCGTTCGCCCGCACCTTTGCGCTTCCCACTTGTTAACGCCCCCACTGTTAACTGCTACCGAAAAAAAGAATGCCCCGTCCCCAATCCCTCGTCCACGGCCTCTACGGCTGGACGCCTGCTTACGGCTACCGCTACGTGCACCCCGCCAACCGCCGCTCGTTCGAGCTGCTGGAGCCCGTGGGCAAACTGTTCGAGCGGGTCAGCGAAGACGAGGAAAACGAGTGGCTGACACTGCGCTACGACGAGCAGCAGTTTTTAGTGCGGCCCGAGCTGTTCAAGGAAATTGCTCGCAAGCCGCCCTTCAGCTTCGGCGACGAAGTAGAGGAAGTGACGCCCGCGCCCGGTCAGTACCGTCACTTCGGCTTGGTATCCGACGTGTTTTGGGACGAAGCCACCGACACGGCCACCTTCCAGATTGTGGAGCGCAAGCGCAAAGTGCCCCGCGTGTTTCGGGCCGATGAGCTGCGGCTTGGGTAACAGCCAGCGTCCTGTAGCGCGGACTTTGTAGGCCGCGGCCCCCGCTCCGGCCTGCCAATAATCCTTCTAAAATGCGGACCACAAAGTCTGCGCTGCGGCGCTACTCCACCAGCACGCCGATGTAGTAGTTGAACGTGTCAACCTCCAGATTCTCCTTCGTGGCCCCGGGTAGGGCCAGGGGCCCCCACTTGGTGGTGGGCGTGGCGAAGCGGTAGGCCCCGCCTTTCACCCGCACGCGCACCGGCATGTCGAAGCCCGGCACGCTGGCCTGCCAGCGGCACAGCGGCCGCCCCTTTTCGAAGCGAATTTCCAGGATGGGCAGGGTGCGGAAGTTGAGGTACTGCGCAAATATTTTCGACAAGTCGCGCCCCGACTCCTTGCTGAGGTAGTCGATAACCTGGGCCCCGGTCACGGTCTGGTGGTAGAAGGTGTGGTTGAGGCCGCGCAGCAGCTGCCGCCATTTTGCGTCGTCGTTCAGAACGGTGCGCACCATGTTCAGCAGGTTGCTGCCTTTGTCATACATGTCGCCCGACCCTTCCTTGTTTACGCCGTAGGGCCCTACGATGGGCGCGTCGTTCTGGATGTTGCGGCGCTGGCCATGGAGGTACTCCTGGCCGGCTTGCTTACCGTACTGGCTTTCCACGAATAGGGCTTCGGAGTAGGTGGTGAGGCTTTCGTGCACCCACATATCAGCAATGTCCTTGCTGGTGATGTTGTTGCCGAACCACTCGTGGCCGCTCTCGTGCACAATGATGAAATCCCACTTTAGGCCCCAGCCGGTGGCCGAGCGGTCGGTGCCGAGGTAGCCGTTCTGGTACTTGTTGCCGTAGGCCACGGCGCTCTGGTGCTCCATGCCGAGGTGGGGCGCGTCGACCAGCTTGTAGCCGTCCTCATAAAAAGGGTATGGACCAAACCAGTGCTCCATCGACTTCAGCATAGGCTTCACGTTGGCCGCGAACTGCGTTTTGGCCTTGGCCAGGTTTTCGGGTAATACCCAGAAATCGAGCGTTAGGGGCCCTTTCTCGCCCTGGTAAACGTCGCCGAAGTGCTCGTAGCGGCCCACGTTCAGGGCCACGTCGTAGTTGTTGATGGGGTTGCGCACGGCCCAGTCGAAGCGCGTGTAGCCGTCCTTAAGGCCCACGACGCGGCGCAGGCGGCCGTTCGACACGTCCTGCAAGCCCGTGGGCACGCTGATGCTGATGAGCATGCTGTCCACCTCGTCGGCCTGCTGGTCTTTGGTGGGCCACCAAATGCTGGCCCCTACGCCCTGGCAGGCGCTGGCCACCCAGGGCTGCCCCTGCGCATCCTTTGTGAACACCAGGCCACCGTCCCAGGGGGCCTTCTTGGCCACGGTGGGCTGCCCGCTGTAGCGCACCGTGAACTCGTCGTGGCTGCCCTGCTTAATCACCTGCGGGAAGGTGACGAACACCGCGTTGGCCTCGCGGGTAAACGGTACGGCCTGGCCGTGGTACAGCACTTGCTCTACCGTTAGGTTAGCAAAAAGGTCGAACTGCAGCCGGCTAAAGTCCTGGGTAGCCGCGAAGCGGAACAGGTTGCTGCCGCTGACGGACTGCCGGGCCGGGTCAAGTCGCACATCTAAGTGGTAGTACTGAATGTCGTAGCAGGTGCGCGCCGCCGGCTGGCCCCCGCGCAGCGAGTCGGCCCGCGTGTAGGCGGCCTTGGACTGGAGTAGCTGGGCGGAGGCAAGGTGCGCAGCGGCGAGCAGCAGGGAAATTAGGAGAAATGCTTTTTTCAAGTCCATAATGTGGTGTTTAAATCACTGTAGGGGTGGGGCTTGCCCCCGCCCGTCGCTACCCGGAATCATCGGCTCATCGATCAAAGGGCGCAAAGTACCAAGCAAACGGCCCGGCCGGCCGGGCGGGGGCAAGCCCCGCCCCTGCGACGGCGAAGCACTTCCTTACTCCCCCGAGTAAATGCCCACTACCGCGCCCGCCGCGCCCAGGGCCAGCAGCACCAAATACCGCGGCCCGGCAAAGCACAGCTACTCCTCAAAGCGCGCGCCGCACGCCGCCAGCATGGCCATCAGGGCCCCGTTGGTGGGCGTAATCATCTCGCAGAGGCGGCCGCGTATTGAACGCCAGTACTGTGACCTGCCGGCGAGAGCCCAATCAAATCCGATAATGGCACCAGTAGCGGCATGGTGAGCGTGGCTTGGCCGCTCATGCTGGGCACGGGTTGGTGCAGGGCGGTTTGCACGCCCATCATGCTCAGCGCGGCGGCCGCTATCGGCAGGTGAGCAAGCGGCGCGGCCAAGCCCCGCACGATGGTATCGACCATATGGCCCTGCTCCAGCACTACGAAAATGGCCCGCGCAAACCCCACCAGGATGGCCGAAAATGCCATGTCGCGGAAGCCTGTCACGAAGCCGTCGGCCGTACCGCTTAGGCCCAGGCTCCCCGGTAGCCCCGCTCCGATGCCCAGTCCCAGAAACAGGGCCGACATCTGGTCGAAGTCCCAGTCGATCCGCACCACGCCGTAGGTGAACAGCGCGAATACTGCGAACATCAGCAGCAGCCTGTGGCGGCTGGTCCCGGCGGCATCGGCAGCCGGGGGGGGCGGCGGGGCCGGGGAGCTGGCCGTCTAAAACACGAGGGCTGGCATCATCAGCGCCAGCCGAAACGCCCCGCCCAAGAGCAGCGGCAGCGGCGTCAGCTTCTGGGCAATGCCCACTTGGAAGGGGTTGATAGGGGCTGAAGGCGGCCCTCACGGCCGCGGCGGCCCCCAGGCTGGCCGCCGCGGCCGTGAGGGCCGGAAAGTCCAGTCGCCGCATCAGCACCAGCAACACCGGTACG
>JANPOR010000015.1:0-3047 GCA_031428075.1 Hymenobacter sp.
GCTAGTAGGCGCGGGCAAAGTAGGCCCGGCGCACGCTGGGTTGGCCCGTCACCATGCACACGCCGTCTTCGTCGGGCTCGTTCAGGGCTAGGCAGCGCACGGTGGCCTTGGTTTCGTCCTTGATGCGCTCCTCGGTTTCGGAAGTGCCGTTGTAGTGGGCCAGCACGAAGCCGCCCTTCCCGTCGAGGACTTGCTTGAACTCATCGTAGCCCTCAACACGGGTGAGGTGCTGGTCGCGGTAAGTGCGGGCCTTCTGGTAAATATTGGCCTGGATGTCGTTGAGCAGGCGGTCCACTTCGGTCACGATGTCGGCCAGCGGCAAGTTCATTTTCTGCTTGGTGTCGCGGCGGGCCGCTTCCACAGTGCCGGCGTCGAGGTCGCGCGCACCGATGGCCAGGCGCACGGGCACGCCCTTCATTTCCCACTCGGCAAACTTGAAGCCCGGGCGCTCGGTGTCGCGGGCGTCCACCTTTACGGCAATGCCCCGCTCAATCAGGCCCAATTGGATGGGTTTGATGCGCTCCAGTAGCGCATCCAGCTCGCCAGTTTTGTAGATGGGCACGATGACCACCTGAATCGGGGCCAGCTTGGGCGGCAGCACCAGGCCTTCGTCGTCAGAATGGGCCATCACCAGGGCCCCCATCAGGCGGGTGCTCACGCCCCAGCTCGTGCCCCATACGTATTCGCGCACGCCCTCTTTGTTCGAAAACTGCACGTCGAACGCCTTAGCAAAATTCTGGCCCAAGAAGTGGCTGGTGCCAGCCTGCAGGGCTTTGCCGTCCTGCATCAGCGCTTCGATGCAGTACGTATCCTCGGCCCCGGCGAACCGCTCGTTGGCGGTTTTCACCCCTTTGATGACCGGTAGGGCCATGTGTTCCTCGGCAAACTCGGCGTATACGTCGAGCATCTGACGGGTTTCGGCCACAGCCTCCTCGGCTGTGGCGTGGGCGGTGTGGCCTTCCTGCCACAGAAACTCGGCGGTGCGCAGAAACAGGCGGGTGCGCATTTCCCAGCGCACCACGTTGGCCCACTGGTTGATGAGCAGCGGCAGGTCGCGGTAGCTCTGCACCCAGTTTTTGTAAGTGCTCCAGATGATGGCCTCCGAAGTGGGGCGCACCACCAGTTCTTCCTCGAGTTTGGCGGCGGGATCGACGCGCAGTTTACCGGGGCGGTCGGGGTCGGTCTGGAGGCGGTAGTGCGTCACCACGGCACACTCCTTGGCGAAGCCCTCAGCGTTTTTTTCCTCGGCCTCGAACAAGCTTTTGGGGATGAACAAAGGAAAGTAGGCATTCTCATGACCTGTGCGCTTGAACATATCGTCCAGTTGGCGCTGCATTTTTTCCCAGATGGCGTAGCCGTAAGGCTTGATGACCATGCAGCCGCGCACGGCCGAATTTTCGGCCAGGCCGGCGCGCTTCACCAAGTCATTGTACCAGAGCGAATAATCTTCTTCGCGGGTGGGCAACTTTTTACTCATAACTGACTTCTAGAGAGTGCGGAAATAATCCCCGAGAATGGTACGGGATTTGATTCAATTGTTGGGCACCGTTTTGGGGTCAAATTACGTTATTAAACCACAGACACGGACTTCCCTTGCTCCTGAAAACGTGCCAACCGGATTGTAACCCCTTTCTCCGGGGATTAGTCGTCGAGCTAGGGGCCCGCTTCGGGTCCGTTTCGTTTGGTTTGTGCTTCCTGCGTCGTTAATTTACGTATAGTCTGTTTCGCCTTTTCTACGTTTATCATGAAAACCCTGTTCACTGCCTATCTACCTGCTTTGGCGCTTCTTGCGTTGGGCGGCTGCGCCGGCACTTCGGCCCTTACTACGTCGGAGAACGACGGGGTCTATTATTCTTCAGGCGACCGCACCACGGCCGTTGCCGCCGCGCCGCGCCGCGAGGCCCCGATGTACGGCAGCAACGCTCCGACGGCCCCTGCCCCGTCCGCGGCCAGCGCCGACGAAGCGGCCAACCCCGACTATACCGGCAGTACCACCCCAGGCACCGCCGGGTCGGACCAGTACTACAGTGACAACTCCGCTGGTGGCACGGCCTACGACCCCAATTCTTCTCTTTTCAACCAACCCTACTCTGGGCCGGGCATGGGGGCCTACATGCCCAGTAGCCCCTACACTTCGCTGAGCTATGGCGGCTATGACCCGTACGGTTACGGTGGTTACTCGCCGTACAGTGCCTACGCCAGCCCTTTTTATAGCCCGTTCCATAGCCCATTCGGCTTTGGTTACGGCTCGGGGCTGAGCCTTAGCTTCGGTTTTGGCTTCGGACGGCCCTTGGGGTATGGCTATGGCTACGACCCATTTTACAATCCTTTCTACAGCCCGTTCGCTTACGGAGGGTATTACGGCGGAGGCTACGGAGGCTACGGCGGACGCTACTACGGCGATTATTACGGCCAGGGAAGTTACAACCGCTCGGTGATTTACCCCAACGGTACCCGCAGCGGTTCCGGTGATAACCCGGTGCTGATAGGGCCCCGGGGCCGGCGCGGCGGGGCGGTAATGAACAACGCCAACATGGCCAATCCGGCCACGGCAGTTGGCAATCCCAATACGGTAATTCCTGGCGGGGGCCGGCGCGGCAACAGCTACTCTCCAGCGGGCAGCGTGGTGGCGCCGGACGGCAATGCCAACCCGGCTTCAACGCCGCAGTCCGGTGGGCGGGGCAACTGGCGGGGAGCTACTTTTGGTGGAGGCCAGATAGTAGGGCAGCCCGCTGCCCCGGCCCCTGGCAATACCAGAGCGCAACCGGCTGTTGCGCTCCCCCAGCCTGTTCAAGGCCAGAACGCGGGCGGCCGTCGGGGCGGCTTTTTTGGCGGGTTCCTCGGCAACGGCGGCAACCCTGGCAACATTAACAACCAGCCAATGCAGCGCCGCATCTACAGCCAGCCCAGAGCAACGCAGCCCAGTTACAGCCAGCCCAGCTACAGCCAACCCAGCTACAGCCAGCCGCAGCGCTCGTCGGGCGGGGGCAACTTTGGCGGGGGTAATTCCGGCGGAGGTAATTCTGGCGGGGGTAGCCGCCGCGGGG
>JANPOR010000016.1:0-6208 GCA_031428075.1 Hymenobacter sp.
TTAGTTGCTTTCGTTTGCCTGCTGGTGCTGGGTGCGCTGGGCGTGTTCGCGGCGGTGCGGCAGGCCCAGCGGCCGGTGGGGGCCGTAAACGTGCGCATCGCTAACGAGTTTGATAATTATTTCATCAGCGAACGGGGCGTGACGGCCCTGCTCACCAAAGGCGGCCGGGAGCCGGTACTGGGCTCGCGCCCCGAGGGCCCCCGCCTGCGCGAGCTGGAAGCGCGTCTCGCGGCCCACCCGTTCGTGCGCACCGCTCAGGTGTACCGTGACTTGGCCGGCAATCTACACGCCGACGTGACGCAGAACCGACCCATCGCCCGCCTGACGCACCCCGACGCCCGGCTTGACACCTATGTGGACGCCGCCGGCTTGCCGCTGCCGCTTTCGCCTCTTTACACGGCGCGGGTGGCCACGGTGGCCCGGCCGGGCGGGGCGGCCTTGCCCGCCGATTTTTTTCGGGACAGCACCGGGCAACGCTGCCTCAAATTCCTTCGTTTTGTCGACGAGCATCCTTTCTGGCGGGCGCAGGTAGCGGAGGTGGTGATTGGGGCCGACGGCCGCCTCTCCTTCACTCAGCAGGTGGGCGACCAGCGGGTCGAATTTGGCTCGCCGGACGACATTCCCGGAAAATTTGCTAAGCTTATGGTATTTTACCGCCAAATTCCTTCAGTGCTCGGCTGGGATACCTACCATCGGGTAAACGTGGAATACCAAAACCAAATCATTTGCGAATAATAATTCGCTGATATATAGTTACATTGGGCCCTCGCCCGTTCTTCTTTTTTTTCGCCCCCACTACTTTCGCCAGGCACCCCCTCTCATGCAACAGGACAAAATCGTCGTCGGGCTCGACATCGGCACCACAAAAATATGCGCCCTGGTGGGCCGCAAAAATGAATTCGGTAAACTCGAGATTTTGGGCATGGGCAAGGCCGTGTCGGAGGGAGTTTCGCGGGGCATTGTGCTAAACATCGACAAGACGGTAGATGCCATCCGACGCGCCATCCGTCAAGCAGAGGAGCAGTCGGGCATCAGCATCGGGGTGGTGAACGTGGGCATCGCTGGGCAGCACATCAAGAGCCTACGTCATAACGGTAGCATCACGCGCAACTCGGCCGACACCATCGGCCCCGACGACGTGAACCGCCTCACCCAGGACATGTACCGGCTCGTGACGCAGCCCGGCTCCCAAATCATCCACGTGATGCCGCAGGATTACAAGGTGGACTACGAGGAGGGCATCGTGGACCCTGTGGGCTACGAGGGCGTGCGGCTGGAAGGTAACTTCCACATCATCACGGCCCAGAGCACGGCCATCAACAATATCAATAAGTGCGTGACTAAGGCTGGGCTCGAAATAGCCGACCTTATCCTGGAGCCGCTCGCCAGCTCCATGTCCATCCTTTCGGAGGAGGAAAAGGAGGCCGGTGTAGCGCTGATTGACATCGGGGGGGGAACCACTGACCTAGCCATTTTCAAGGACGGCATCATTCGCCACGCCGCGGTGCTGCCTTTTGGGGGCAACATCATTACGCAAGACATCAAGCAAGGCTGCAACGTGGCCCCCGGCCAGGCTGAACAGCTGAAAGTGAAGTTCGGCAAGGCCATCGCTGAGGAAGCCAGCGACCACGAAATTGTAAGCATTCCTGGCTTGCCCAATCGTCCGCCCAAAGAAGTTTCGCTAAAAAACCTGGCCTACATTATCGAGGCCCGAATGTCGGAAATCATGGAGTTGGTGTACGCTGAAATCTACCGCATGGGTCTGCACGACCAGCTTTCGGCCGGCATCGTACTGACTGGCGGGGGCTCGCAGCTCCAGAATCTGGAGCAGCTCACCGAGTACATCACCGGCCTGGATACCCGCATCGGCTACCCGAACCAGCACTTGGGCAAGAGCCGCATTGAGGCCGTGAAGTCGCCGATGTACGCCACCACCGTGGGCCTCGTGCTCTCGGGCTACCACGGCTTGGAAGAACGCAACCCGCGTCCCCTCTATGACCACGAACCCGCCGCCTACGTGGTGCCACAGGCGGCCCAGGCCCCTGTGCTGGCCCCTGTGGCCGCTGCGCCGGCCCGTCCGGTCGCGACCCCTGCACCGGCCCCCGAGCCTAAGAAAGAGCCCAAGGAGCCCGGAGCCGCCAGCCGCTTTTTTAAGGATATTCTCAGCCGTACCAAAGGGCTGCTGATTGACGATTACGATGATAAATCATACTAGCGAAAAATTATAAATGATAATTTTTTAGATCGGGTGTTTGCTACAGAAGTAGCAGCGCATGATAGCGCAGTCTGCCGCAAGTAACTTTCTTAAATTTATGATTTACAATTCATAATTTATAATTCAAAACAATGAATTACAAATTCGATATCCCCGCGCAAACGAAGTCCATCATCAAGGTGATTGGGGTAGGCGGCGGTGGCTCCAACGCCGTGAAGCACATGTACAAGCAGGGCATCAAAGACGTGGAGTTCATCATTTGCAACACTGATCAGCAAGCGCTGCAAAGCTCGACGGTGCCTAACAAGCTCCAAATTGGGGTCGACTTAACTGAGGGCCTGGGCGCAGGGGCCAAACCCGAGCGCGGCCGGCAGGCAGCCCTGGAAAGTAAAGAGCAAATCCGGGAGCTGCTGAATCAAGGCACCAAGATGCTGTTTATCACAGCGGGCATGGGCGGCGGCACCGGCACCGGTGCCGCCCCCGTTATTGCGCAGGTAGCCCAGGAGCTGGGTATCCTGACGGTTGGTATTGTAACGGCCCCCTTCTTGTTTGAAGGCAAAAAGAAGCGTTTGCAGGCCGAAGAAGGCATTAAGGAGCTGAGCGCGCACTGCGATACGGTGCTGGTGATTCTCAACGACAAGCTGCCTCAGATCTACGGCAACCTGACGATGAGTGCTGCTTTCGCCAAGGCCGATACGGTGCTAACTACGGCCGCTAAGTCGATTGCTGAAATTATTACGGTGACGAGCGACGTGAACGTAGATTTCGAGGACGTGAAGACAACCATGAAGCAGTCGGGGGCCGCTGTGATGGGCAGCAGCATCACCGACGGCGAAAACCGCGCCCGCCGCGCCGCCGAGGAGGCCCTGAACTCGCCACTGCTTAATAACACCGACATCCACGGAGCCCAGAAGATTCTGCTCTCCATCATGTCGGGGGCCGAGCACGAGCTGGAGATGGACGAGCTGACGGAAATCACCGAGTACATCCAGGATAAAGCGGGGCAAGACGCGGAAATGATTTTTGGCCATGGCGTGGACGAAACGCTGGGCCAAAGCATTCGGGTAACGGTGATTGCCACGGGTTTTGCCCGCGAGGCGCACACCATCACTACGCCGGGCCAGCGCGCTACGGCGGTCCCCGAAGCTCCTGTTGAGTCGGCCGAGCGCCAGTCCGAGCCTGCTGCTGGGGCCCCTAACGCACCGTTTGTGCCCAGCTTTGGGCCGCCGCCCGCGCCTGAGCCGGCACGGGTGCGCTTCGATCTAAACGGCCCCGCTGCCCCCGGTAACGCGCCCCCGGTCACGGGCCAGCCCGTTGCCGCGCCTGGCGAACCGGTGCTATTGCCTGGTAACACCCCGATTGCGCCGGCCCGCCCGCGCCCGCTCGATGCTCATGCCGAGGAGCGCCGCCGCCGCTTGCAGGAGTTGAGCCATGGCTTGCCACCCGACGCCGTAACTCAATACGATGCCCCTGCCTATCTGCGCCGTCAAGTGAAGCTGGAAACTGTGGTACCCAGCTCAGAACAGAACATTTCGCGTTTCAACCTGTCCGATGACAACGAGTTGCTGGGCGACAACCGGTTCCTGCACGACAACGTGGACTAGTTGACCTGTTCAATCCGATAAAAATCCCGCTCAGAGCGGGATTTTTATCGGATTGAACAGGCAGATGTAGCAGCTGCCGGACCTTGGGGCGACACAAGCAGTAATTAGGGTGTAATACTTAAAAAGCCATAAGTGCTGCAGCCTGCTCATGCAACAGATCCTTCAGCAGCGGGTTAACCAGCTGCCCCTCGGCGGTCAGTTCCTTGTCGATGACGGGCAGGCGCACACGCTGGGGGAGTACGGCCGAATTTAGGTACATCAAAATGTCGGTGAGGTGGCTAAGGGCGAGTCCGCCGCCTTGGCTGCCGATGCCTAAGCCTACAAGGGCGACTTTTTTGCCGCGCAGGCCACCGCGATACGGTAGCCCATCAATGAATAACTTTAGGGCCCCCGGAAACGAACAATTATATTCGGGTACGAAAAATACCACCTTTTCGCTGGCGTCGAGGCGGGCAGCGAGCCGGTTGAAAGCGTCGTGCTTACCAGTGTTTTGGTACAGCGCGCCTTCTAACACGTCGACCGGCAAGTCGGCTAGGTCCAGAAACTGGGTTTCGACGTCCAGCGCGTGTAAGAGAGGAGCGTAAAGCGCGGCCACGTGGCGGGCACGGGAATTGGGGCGATTGGTGCCGACGAGAAGTGTAATCAAAATAAAGATCTGAAGAGACAAGGATCAGCTGCTAAACAGTCTCCGCGCCCGATGGTTGCGGCTTAGCCCGCGTACGCCATAGAAAAAGGCAAGCGGTGAGCTGGCTAACCCTATACTTTTTGCGTAGCGACAGAGCCCAAAACTGGGGATTGCGTTTTAATTCCTGCCATTGCCGGCGCAAACGCTGCCTGTTCATTTACTTCTGTTACCTGGTTTATCACAAAAAAGCGCGACGGGTGACCATCACGCTTTTTTGTGGAAACATCCTGCCACTACGCCAAGTTGTTCGACGTAGCTTTTGCGGACAGGAACTCGCGGTTTAGAATAGCAATATTTTCTAGCGAAATGCCCACCGGGCACTCGGCCGCGCACGAGCCGATGTTGGAGCAGGCGCCAAAGCCTTCCTTGTCCATCTGCGCCACCATGTTTTCGACGCGAGTTTTGCGCTCGACGTGGCCTTGGGGCAACAGGGCCAACTGCGATACTTTAGCGGACACGAACAGCATGGCCGAAGCGTTTTTGCAGGCTGCTACGCAGGCACCACAGGCAATGCAGGTAGCCGCTTCGAACGCCCGATCGGCAATGTCTTTCGGAATTGGAATCTCGTTTCCATCGGGGGCCCCGCCGGTATTCACGCTTACGTAGCCCCCGGCCTGAATAATGCGGTCAAACGCGGAGCGATCCACGCTTAGGTCTTTGTTTATCGGGAAGGAATTAGCACGCCAAGGCTCGATGGTGATAGTGTCGCCATCGGAAAACTTGCGCATGTGGAGCTGGCAAGTCGTGGTGCCCTTCTCGGGGCCGTGCGAGCGCCCGTTGATGAACAAGTCGCACGAGCCACAAATGCCTTCGCGGCAATCGTGATCGAAAGCCACGGGGTCATCGCCCTTGTGCAGAAGGTCTTCGTTCAATACATCGAGCATTTCCAGAAAAGACATCTCGGGTGAGATGTCTTTCACGTGATACTCCACAATTTTTCCCTGCGCAGTGCGGTTGGGTTGCCGCCACACGTTTAGGGTCAGGTTCATTGGTTTAGCGTTGGGGTTGGAACCGGCCATTTTCTTTGAATTATAAACTATAAATTATGAACTGATATTTTAGCTTTCCCATCAACGATGGACAAAGGCAAATTCCCATTCACTCTTTGTAATTCAAAATTTATATTTATTTATAGCTGCGCTGGGTCAGCTTTACGTTCTCGAACTGCAATTCCTCCTTGTTGAGGCGTTCGGGCTGGTTGTCGCCCATGTATTCCCAGGCCGCCACGTAAGCGTAGTTCTCGTCGTCGCGGAGGGCCTCACCTTCGGGGGTCTGGTACTCTTCGCGGAAGTGGCCGCCGCAGCTCTCGTTCCGGTCGAGGGCGTCGTCCACCATCAACTCGCCCAGTTCGATGAAATCGGCCACGCGCCCAGCTTTTTCCAGGGCTTGGTTCAACTCCTCGTTGGTGCCGGTCAGCTTCAGATCCTGCCAGAACTCGCGCTTCAACTTTTGGATCCCTGCCTTGGCAAGCGTAAGGCCTTCGGCGGTGCGGGCCATACCGCAGTACTCCCACATGATGTGGCCCAAGGCTTTGTGGAACTGGTCGGGAGTGCGGTTCCCTTTAATGTTCAACAGCTTGGCTGTGCGCTCTTGCACCGCTTTATCGGCTTCGGCGAAGGCGGGGTGGCTGGTATCAACGGGCTTGGGGGCCGTGCGGGCCAAATAGTCGCCGATGGTATACGGAATGACGAAGTAGCCGTCGGC
>JANPOR010000017.1:0-3195 GCA_031428075.1 Hymenobacter sp.
GCCGTAAAACCGGTCGTACTGCAGGTCCGGATGAAAAAAAATGGCTTCCTAAACCGTCAGCGACTTGGTGAACAGGATGGGGGTGTAGAAAAGCACCGTCCGGACTTCCTATAATCCGGATTCGAAATGGCGAAGCACCGCCAGCGAGCCGTTGTAATAAAACTGCAGTTCCGGACCCTCCTTTTGTCCGGCGGCATTGTATTCGCTGACCACGGCCATGTTTAGCTTGATCGTGGTAACGACTCGGCGTGGGTGTCCCTGCCCTTGCTTTTTTCCCCGCAAGCAGCGAGTAAAAATTGGCACATTACCCCCCTTACCATTTCCCTTGCCATGGCACGGATTCTCGATATCTGATAGGACTTACGCAAAAGCCAGGGCTGGCTGCAGTAATTCATGCCTCATGTACGCATCCAAAAACCCTTGTTTGAGTTGATACACGGTTTTTTGGGTCTGGTAGGCGACTTGTTTGAGGCGGGTCCAGGCCCGCACGGCCAGGGCGATGTGGTTGCGTTGGCTGCGGGCCAGCCGGCACTGGCAGGCCTGCACGCCGGTGAGCTGCTTGAGTTCGCGGTGAAACTGCTCAATCGTTCAGCGGACGCTGCTTTCGTGCTCGGCAGCGGCCGTCTCGCGGGGCTCCACCTCATTGGTCACGAGGTAGTCCGTCCGGTGGGTGGACACCAGTACACGGAAGAGTTTCAGTTTGCAGTCCTTGGGCATGCCCTTTACTTTCAGTATCTTGCCTTGCGCTACCTCCTCGTTCGACCAGCACAGGCAACCCACCGGCTGTTAAGGCTGCTGGCCGCCGGAATCATCGACGAGGCGGTTGCTTTTCAGCGGGCAGTTAAACGTCTTGCCCGCCGCCAGCAGCCACTTGAACAGGGCCGTCGTGGCGTACCAGCTGTCCATCAGCACGGTCCGGTAAAGGATGCCGTGCGGGGCCAGCTGGCCCAGCCTGTCGGTTACGTGGTCGAGCTTGGTCTTGCCGTCCCCGTCGGGGGCGAAGAGGCGGTAGTCAATTAGCCAGAATTGGTCGGTGTCGCGGTTGACGTACACGCACGTCACCAAGCCGATGCCGGCAATCACGCCGTGGGCCTTGCCGCTGTACTGGCGACGGACCAGTTCGATGCGCCGGCGGTGGTGCTTGTCGAGCACCGTGTCGTCGAACAAGACGTAGCCCCGCGGGCTGAGCACGACCTGCGGACGCACCTGCTGCCAGAGTTGGCGTGGCGTGAAATGGCTAGTCTTGAGAAAATAGCCCACGTTGTCGTGCGTGAGCCCGTCCAGGTGGTCGGCCAGGTACGTGCCCGTGTAATTCACCTGGCTGCTCACCAAAAACTGCCCGTAAAGTTGCAGGGTCACCTTCATGGCTTTTCCTTTCAAGTTACGTTTTTTGCGTAAGTCCTAAAATAAAGAAACGCCGACCTTCCGGCCGGCGCTTTTTGAGTTTTGGGTAATAACAAGCTTGCCGCGCGGGGCATTTTTGTGCCTTTTAGAAGCCGGCGACTCCAGCTACACTCGCACCGATCGGCTCGGAACATACTACATTAGGCCACGGCATGGGTTGCACTTGTTGCGAACAGATTCGGGGGGCTACCTCGACCCGCCAGGTTTTGCTTTCCGGCTTACAACGAGAAAAACGGCGGGTTTGCAGTCGTTGCCAAATTTCTCGTTTCTGCTGGTGGCTGGTGGCCGGTAGCTGAAACCACGATGAAACGGGCCATCAGAAGCAACCTGTCGTGGCCGGCTAAGCATCGCCACCCGCGCAACGCCAGAAAATAATTCACCTCCAGGCAACCCTTTGCGGAGGGGGGCATCTTGTCCCTACTTGCTCCGGCCCGGCTGGCGCGAACCCGGCCCCGGCAACTCCCATCCATTTCACTCTATGATGGCAATGGCACCTTCCCAAAAAACGGCCCGGGTGGCCGGCCTGCTCTACCTGCTGGTGGTAGCGAGCGGCTTCTTTCACCTGCTCTACGTTCCTTCCCGGCTGCTGGTGCCGGGCAATGCCGCGGCCACGGTCGGCCACCTCCTGGCCGGCGAAACGCTTTTTCGGCTGGGTATTCTCGGGGGCCTGGTATGCTACACCGCCTTTCTGGTCCTACCAGTGGCGCTCCATCGGCTGCTGGCCCCGGTTCAGCCAACGGGGGCGCTGCTGATGCTGGTGCTGGCGGCGGCCAGCGTGCCGCTTTCCTTCGCCAACATGCTCAACAAGATGGCCATTTTGCCGCTGCTACAAGTGGCGGCCCACGGCGGTAGCGAAGGCGCCGCGGCCCACAACCAAATCATTCAGTACCTGCAACGCTACCACGAGGGCAACGCAGTAGCGCAAATCTTTTGGGGGTTGTGGCTGCTGCCTCTGGGCTACCTGCTCATCAAGTCTGGCTTCGTGCACCGGGCGCTGGGCTGGCTATTACTGGCCGGCGGTGCGGGCTATCTGCTGGACTTTGGTGCCAATCTGCTGTGGCCGGCTTACCCGCAGCTGGGCCTATCCAGCTGGCTCACGCTGCCCGCCGGCCTGGGGGAAATAAGCACCTGCCTGTGGCTGTTGCTGGTGGGCGTCAGGCCTTCTCGGGCGGCCGCCGGCTAGCGACTGTCCCGAAACTTACACGCTCAATAAAATGATACTTAACGCAAGGAAAAATGGAACATCAGCGCTTCCTGCACGAGGAGCAAATCCCGGTAAAAATAAAATTGGCAGCCTTGTGGACTGCCGTCATGTTTTGCTACGTGTACGGAGACTATTTCGAGCTGTATATCCCCCATAAAGTGCAGGGACTGATAACGGGTGACAATATGCTGGATAGTCCGGTGAAAGTATTCGTGGCTTCCATCGTTGCGGTGTTACCCGGGCTGATGATTTGCGGCGCGGTGCTGCTGCGGACCAAACCCAACCGAGTACTGAACCTGGTACTGGGCACCGCTTACACGGCCCTGATGCTGCTGGTTGGCTCCCAATCGCTTTCCACTTGGCGCACCTTTTATGTATTTCTGGCGCTGCTGGAGAGTGTGCTCACGGCCACGATTGTGTGGCAGGCGTGGCATTGGAAGCAAGCGGAAATTACCCCGACGCAAGCATAGCGTCACTCGTGACTAGAATTGAGGGAAGGCTGTGCCTGCCATAGCCCCACCAGTGGCCTTGTCCTTATCCAAAACTCAAACGCTCCTACCGACCATGTGCCTGGAAGGACGTTTTTG
>JANPOR010000018.1:0-12211 GCA_031428075.1 Hymenobacter sp.
CCAAGCCGGATTGCTTCGTTCCTTGCAATGACAACACCGCTCAAGGCCCCGACAACACTACCGCTGCTCCATGGGCTGGTAGTCGCGCTCCAGGGCCCCCACGTAAATCTGGCGGGGACGGCCGATGGGCTCTTTGTTTCCGCGCATCTCTTTCCACTGGGCAATCCAACCGGGGAGGCGGCCCATGGCGAAAAGCACCGTGAACATCTCGGTCGGGATGCCCAAGGCCTTGTAGATGATGCCCGAGTAAAAGTCCACGTTCGGGTACAGCTTGCGCTCGATGAAGTATTCGTCGGTGAGGGCAGCCTGCTCCAGCTCCTGCGCGATTTTTAGCAGCGGACTGTCCTGCATACCCAGGGCTTGCAGCACCTCGTCAGTGGCTTTTTTGATGATTTTGGCGCGCGGGTCGAAGTTTTTGTACACGCGGTGGCCGAAGCCCATCAGGCGGAACGAATCGTTCTTGTCTTTAGCCTTGGCGATGAACTTGCTGGTATCGCCGCCGTCCTTCGCAATGGCTTCCAGCATTTCGACGACTTCTTGGTTGGCCCCTCCATGCAGGGGCCCCCACAGCGCGTTGATGCCCGCCGAAACCGAGCCGTAGAGGCTGGCGTTGGCCGAGCCGACCAGGCGCACCGTCGAAGTTGAGCAATTTTGCTCGTGGTCGGCGTGCAGGATGAGCAGCTTGTTCAACGCACTCACCACCACGGGGTTGATTTCGTACTTCTCCGTGGGGAAGCTGAACATCATGTACAGGAAGTTCGAGGTGTAGTCGAGGTCGTTACGGGGGTAGTTAAGCGGGTGGCCCACCGCGTTTTTGTAGGTCCAGGCGGCGATGGTCGAGATTTTAGCTATCAGCCGTACGATGTTCAGGTCGAACTCTTCCTGGCTCTGGCTGGGGTTGAGGCTCTCGGGATAGAAGCCGGTGAGGGCGCAGATGAGGCTCGACAGGATGGCCATCGGGTGCGTGCTGGTCGGGAAGCCGTCAAAAATCTTGCGCATATCCTCGTGCACCAGCGTGTGTTTGGTGATGCGGCCGCTGAAGTCGGCCAGCTCGGGGGCCGTAGGTAGGGCCCCGTAAATCAACAGGTAAGCCACTTCGACGAAGGAAGACTGCTCGGCCAGCTGCTCAATTGGGTAGCCGCGGTAGCGCAGAATGCCATTCTCACCGTCAAGAAACGTGATGGCGCTTTTGGTGGCCCCGGTGTTTTTGTAGCCCGAGTCGAGGGTAACGTAGCCGGTCTGGTCGCGCAGCTTACCGATGTCGAAGGCTCTTTCGTGCTCGGTGCCCTCGATAACGGGGAGGCTGATGGATTTTCCGTCGAGGATGAGTTCAGCAGATTCTGCCATGTGCGGTAAAAGGAAAGTATAGGTGGAACGGAGGCGAAGCTACGGCCGGTCCGTTAAGTCGGACCGCTTTTCACGCCGCCGTGGCGTGCGTACAGTACAAAAGTATTCATGGTTGGGTTTCGTGCGGCGGTCCCCGCTGGGCCCGGTAGCTGGCACAGCAGCTGCGGGCTCACGGGCCTCATTTGCCGATGCAGAATTGGGTAAAAATGCTCGTCAGCAAATCGTCCGACGAAATTTCGCCCGTGATTTCGCCCAGCGCCGCCAGGGCGTGGCGCAAGTCGGCAGCCAGTAGCTCGGTGCCCCCACCAGCGTCGAGGCCCGCCCGCACGGCGCCCAAGCACTCAGCCGCTACTGCTAAGGCCCGGGCGTGGCGCACGTTGGTGACGATGGTGGCCGCCGCGTTGCCCGCCAAGCCCGCGCCGCGCACGCGGGCCAGCAAGGCAGCTTGCAGCGCTTCAAGGCCCTGCCGTTGGGCTGCTGCGATGATGCTGAACGCCGGATTTTCAATGTTAAATTGCTCGAAGGCCATGAGTTGGGCAGCAGATGTCAAGTCCTGTTTGTTGCCCACGGCCAGCACCGGTAAGGCCGGGTGGGCGGCGGTGAGGGCTCTAATTTCGGCCTGCACCTGGGCGGGCGTCAACTCCGTCAGGTCGAACAGGTAGAGCAACAGGGCGGCCTGGCCGATGCGCTGGCGGGTGCGCTGCACCCCGATGGCCTCGACTTCGTCGGCGGGGTCGTCGCGCAGGCCGGCCGTGTCCACGAAGCGGAAGCGCAGGCCGTCGAGACTCACTTCGTCCTCAATAAAGTCGCGGGTGGTGCCCGGAATGGCCGACACGATGGCCCGCTCCTCGCGCAACAGCGCGTTGAGAAGCGTAGATTTGCCGGCGTTGGGCCGTCCGGCGATAACGACGGTAATGCCGTTTTTAATCACGTTGCCCAGCTCGAACGAGCGCAGCAGCGTCGCCACCCGGTCGGCTACTTCTGTTAGGAGGGCCCGCAGGCCGGTACGGTCGGCAAATTCCACGTCCTCCTCCCCAAAATCCAGCTCCAGCTCCAGCAGCGAAGCGAACGTCACCAGCCGGCCCCGGAGCTCGCGCAATTCCTGCGAGAAGCCGCCGCGTAATTGGTTGAGGGCCACCCGGTGGCTCAGGGCCGAGTCGGCAGCGATGAGGTCGGCCACGGCCTCGGCCTGAGCTAAATCGAGGGCCCCGTGTAAAAAGGCGCGTTTGGTGAACTCGCCGGCTTCGGCTAGGCGGGCGCCCCGGCGCAGCAGCAGCGCCAGCAGCTGGCGCACCACGTAGTCGGAGCCGTGGCTGCTGATTTCCACCACGTCTTCGCGGGTGAACGACCGCGGGCCCCGGAACACGCCCACCACTACTTCGTCGATAATCTCGCCGCCATCCGGGTCGCGTACCGTGCCGTAGTGCAGCGTGTGGCCGGGCTGCGTAGCCAGGTTTTTCTTGGAAAACACGCCGACCACGAGGGCCACCGCGTCGGGCCCCGAGAGGCGGACGACGGCCAGGGCCCCCACGCCAGGCGGCGTGGACAAGGCCACGATGGTATCAGAAAAAATGCTCATCCTATGCGGTAACAAACAAATTCCGGCTCACTTCGGCCGATACCAAGGCCGTGCGCTCCCGGTTCACGCGCAGCTCCAGCGACTGGTCGAAAGCTACTTTGTCGAGCACTTCCACCAGGGCCCCGAGCTGGAGGCCCACTTTATCCAGGTATTGCAGGAAGGGCCCCGACGTGTTTTTGACCGCCGTGAGGGTGCCACGCTCGCCCGCGCACAGGTCAGCTAGGAGGCGGTGGGCCGGGCGGCGCATGGCCCCATCTTCGGCCGGGATGGGGTCGCCGTGAGGGTCGAGGGCCGGATGGCCCAGGAAAGCGTCGAGCCGCCGCGTGAGCAGCGGCGACTGCACGTGCTCCAACTCCTCGGCCACTTCGTGCACCTCATCCCAGTTAAAGCCCAACTGCTGCACCAAAAACACCTCCCACAGCCGGTGCCGGCGGATGGTGAGCAGTGCCACCTGCCGGCCCTCGTTGGTGAGCAGTACGCCGCGGTACTTCTCATAATCCAGCAGGCCCTTTTCGGCCAAGCGGCGCAGCATGTCCGTTACCGAAGCCGGGCGGGTAGCCAGGGCCGCGGCGATGCGGTTGGTGCTAACGCCCACCTCCGGCTCCGCTTCGGAAAGCTTGCAGATGGCCTTGAGGTAGTTTTCTTCGGTAATCGTCATTTTCAGTTATCAGTGAGCAGGCAGTAATTAACGTTCGCTCTCTTTAATATTCGCTGTTCAGCCTGTGGCACATTCAACCGTTAACTGCTCATTAATAACTGTTAACGAAATAAATCACCATTTGATCAGTGCTGAGGCCCAAGTGAAGCCCGAGCCGAAAGCAGCTAGGC
The DNA here is from genome assembly GCA_031428075.1 of Hymenobacter sp. Lineage (GTDB taxonomy): Bacteria > Bacteroidota > Bacteroidia > Cytophagales > Hymenobacteraceae > Hymenobacter. Next base: position 3,755 of record JANPOR010000018.1, read on the forward strand.
ACACCAGGTCGCCGCGTTTGATTTTGCCTTGCTCCACGGCCTCGCTCAGGGCCAGCGGGATGCTGGCGGCGGTGGTGTTGCCGTAGCGCTGGATGTTGCTGAACACCTTGTCGTCGGCGAGGCCCATCTTATGCTGCACGTATTGCGTGATGCGCAAATTGGCTTGGTGCGGGACGAGCAGGCCGAGGTCGGCGGGCTGGTAGCCGTTTTGGTCCAAGGCCTCTTTGATGACCTGCGGGAAGCGCACGACGGCGTGCTTAAATACGTTTTGGCCGTTCATGTAAGGGTACATATCGGCGGTGTGCTCCACGGCGTAGTCCACGCGGCCCTCGCGGTTCGAGCCGGGCTCTTTCACAATCAACTCCTCAGCAAATTCGCCCTGCGAATACAGGTGCGTGCTGAGAATGCCGTGGCCTTCACGGGTGCTGGGGCGCAGCACGACGGCCCCGGCCCCGTCGCCGAAGATGACGGACACGCCCCGGCCGCGCGGTGATTTGTCGAGGCCCGAGGAATGGATTTCGGAGCCCACCACCAGCACTGTGTCGTACATGCCCGTGCGCACGAACTGGTCGGCCACCGATAGCCCGTAGACGAAGCCCGAGCACTGGTTGCGCACGTCGAGGGCGGGGCAATTGTTGGTGATGCCCAGCTCGCGCTGCAAGAGCACGCCCGAGCCCGGAAAGAAATAGTCAGGCGAGAGCGTGGCGAACACGATGAGTTGCACATCGGCGGGCTGAAGGCCGGCCATTTCCAGGGCCTTGCGGGCGGCGTGGGCCCCCATGCCGGCCGTGGTGTCAGTGCCTTCTTCAAACCAGCGCCGCTCCTGAATGCCGGTACGCTCCTGGATCCAGGCGTCCGACGTGTCCATGACGGGCTCCAGCTCGGCGTTTTTCACGACCCGGCTGGGCACATAGTGGCCGACGCCGGCAATCTCGGAATGACGTAGAGTAGCCATGCAGCAAAGGGGTAGGGGGTGGGATTTAGGAGAAAGAATACGTTTTGGCCCGGTGAAAAGGGTCGCAAAGTTGGCAGCTTATTCAGGATAAACGCAGCAGCGACCATAATTTTTTGGCCTCGCCTGCCCACAGCGCTTCGGCCGGGGGGCCCTGCGGATAAAAAGCGGCGTCGGCAGCCAGGGCCACCGCTATGGCGACCGCGGTGGCGGCCGCATCGGCAAAATCGACGACCAAGCCCGCGTGGTATGCGCGTACCGGGGCCGTCCAAAGTGGATTCGGAGGCACTAGCACCGGCAGGCCGTGGGCCAGGTACTCAAACAGCTTGGTGGGCCGGCAACGTTCCGAGCTGGGGTGGGGCCGGTAGGGCAGCAGGCCTAGGTGGCTGCGCCCAATGGCCGCCACCACCGCTGCATGGGGCACCGGCGCGGCCCCGCCCACCAGCGTCAGCCAGGCGGGATGAGCCGCCGCGGAGGCTTGCAGCTCACGCAACAGGGCCGGCTGCTGGCAGTACCCCACCAGCGTGAGATGGGCCCCACCAGGCCGGGTTGCGTGTAATTGCTGCCCCAGAGCAAGGGCCTCGCGCACGCCGTTCAGCTCCGACAGTGTGCCTGAAAATAGTAGCCGCACGGGTTCGCCGGGGCCCGGCAGGGAACGGGCGGCGGTGGGCAATACTTCGCCGGGCGCGGGCTGGTACTTGTTTTCCAAGACGATGACGCGACCCGGGGGCAAGGCCGCTACAAATGGCAGCTCGTCGGCGTAGCTGGCTTCGGCCAGTACGAGGCCGGCGGCCCGGCCGGCGGCCCGGGCCTCAATACGCCGCAGGGCCCCGGCCAGTACCCGGCCCACCCACGGGCGGTAGATGCGCTGGGTGCGGATGTTGAGGGCGTAATTCTCGCGAATGTCGTAGACAAAGCGCCGGCCAGGCCCCAGCCGCTGCCATAGCAGCGTGAGCGGCAGCAGCTCCGGCGCGTGGACGATTACCACGTCGGGTCTCATGCGTAGCAAGCGCCAGTATCTGTACTGGGCAAGCAGACGGTTTAGCCCCAGCCGCGAACCCCAAAAAATGTCGTGATGATTAATTCGGGGAAAAGCTTCTGTTAATGCGAAGGGTAGGTCGTCGCCGGTGCCCTGGCCGGCCACGTGGACCTGGGCCCCCGGCCAGCCGAGAATGGTTTCGGCGAATTTGCCGCGCATCCGTGGGTCATCGATGGGCTTGAGCACGGAAGCAAGCAAGACGACGAGGCGAGGAATGGGCAAGTGCAGCAAAAAGGTGAACGACCGGCCCGCCTGCAGCGGCACCGGCCAAAGATGCTAGTTTTGCCCCGGATTCACCCTCTGTCGCTTTTATATTTTTATGTCATTCGATTCCGCCACCGCGCAAACCCTGGTCACAGCCGCTTGGGACGACCGGGCCCTGCTTCAACAACCCGCAACCAAAACCGCCATCGAGGCCGTCATCGAAGAGCTGGACAAGGGCCGCCTGCGCGTAGCTACCCCACCCGCCCAAGACGGTGGCGAGTGGACTATCAACGAATGGGTGAAAAAGGCCGTCATCCTCTACTTTCCCCTGCGCCAGATGAGCACCCAGGAAGTGGGCCCTTTTGAGTACCACGACAAAATGCAGCTCAAAACCGATTACGCCGGCCAGCAGGTGCGCGTGGTGCCGCCCGCCGTAGCCCGATACGGCGCGTTTCTGGCCCCCGGCGTCATCCTGATGCCGAGCTATACCAACATCGGGGCCTATGTGGGCGAGGGCACGATGGTGGATACCTGGGCCACTGTGGGCTCGTGCGCGCAAGTGGGCAAAGGCGTGCACCTGAGCGGTGGCGTGGGCTTGGGCGGCGTGCTTGAGCCCGTGCAGGCGGCCCCCGTCATCATCGAAGACGGCGCCTTCATCGGCTCGCGCAGCATCCTGGTCGAAGGCTGCCGCATCGGCAAAGAAGCCGTGATTGGCGCGGGCGTCACCATCACCGGCAGCACCAAAATTATCGACGTGACGGGTCCCGCGCCCAAGGAGTACCGCGGCTACGTGCCGCCCCGCTCGGTAGTCATCCCCGGCTCCATCCCCAAGCAGTTCCTCGCTGGCGAGTACCAGGTGCCGTGCGCCCTCATCATCGGCCAGCGCAAGCCCAGCACGGACTTGAAAACCTCACTCAATGATGCATTAAGGGATTTTGGGGTGTCAGTATAAATTATAAATTACGCAATACACAGAACCCAGCGAATCATGCGCACCTTAATTATTCATTGTTTGAACTGAATTCGATGGTCTCTAAAATCGTAGTAAAGGGCAGCGGAATCTTATCTTGTAACGTTAGGTTGGCTGTCAGGAGGCATTGGTTACGGTGAGCCAATAGCTGCACCTTGGAACACCGTGCTTTTCCTAGCATCTTTCCTGCTGATGGTTATTGGGACTTACTTGTTAATGCGTAGAAGATAAGAACGTTGTTTAAAAAGTGTCCTTGACCGATTGCCGGCTCTGACCATAAAAAAGCCCGCTAATCGGCGGGCTTTTTTTATGGTCAGAGCCGGCAATTACGCCACGCCTTCTTTCAGCTTTTCACCAAACAGGGCCTTCACCTTGTCTACTTTGGGCTTGGCCACAAACTGGCAGTAGGGCTCGTGGCCGTGCAGGTTGAAATAGTTCTGGTGGTAGTTTTCGGCGGGGTAAAACTCTGGCGCGGCGATAATTTCCGTCACAATGGGGTTCGGGAAGGCGTGGCCGTCGTTGAGCTTCTGTTTATACTTCTCGGCGAGCTGCTTTTGCTCGTCGCTGTTATAATAAATCACCGAGCGGTATTGAGTGCCGGTGTCGTTGCCCTGGCGGTTGAGGGTCGTCGGGTCGTGGGTTTTCCAGAAGATTTCCAGCAACTCCTTGTAGCTGATGACGGCCGGGTCGAAGGCAATGTCAATCACCTCGGCGTGACCGGTCAGGCCGCTGCACACTTCTTTGTAGGTAGGGTTTTTGTTGCGGCCCCCGGCGTAGCCGGACACCACGCTCTCCACGCCTTTCAGATTTTGAAAAACGGCCTCGACGCACCAGAAGCAGCCGGCGCCAAATAATGCATGTTCAGTCACGGGATTGTGAGTTAAGTCAACAAAAAACGGCTCTCAGCCAAAGCCAAAAGCTACTTGTATAACGTGCAAAGCCAAGCCATGGTTCGTGCCCGTTTGGTTTGCTACCGGGCGAAGCGCTCTGCCACCACCAGCACCCTAGAGCCGGGCGTGTACTGGTAAAAGCCTTCGCCCGACTTGGCGCCCAGGCGGCCGGCCATCACCATGTTCACCAGCAGCGGGCAGGGGGCGTACTTGGGGTTGCCCAGGCCCTCGTGCAGCACCCGCAGGATGGCCAGGCACACGTCGAGCCCGATGAAATCGGCGAGTTGCAGGGGTCCCATTGGGTGGGCCATACCCAGCTTCATCACCGTGTCGATTTCCGCCACGCCGGCCACGCCCTCGTGCAGGCTGATGATGGCCTCGTTGATCATCGGCATGAGGATGCGGTTGGCCACGAAGCCGGGGTAATCGTTCACCTCGGTGGGCGTTTTGCCGAGCTGGCGCGCCAGGGCCATTATCCGGGCCGTGGTGTCGTCCGAGGTCGCGTAGCCGCGAATCACTTCCACGAGCTGCATCACGGGCACGGGGTTCATGAAGTGCATGCCGATCACCTGGGCGGGGCGCTGGGTAGCAGCGGCAATTTTGGTGATGGAAATCGACGACGTGTTGGATGCCAGCAGGGCCTCAGCGGGCGCGTGCCGGTCGAGGTCGCGGAAAATCTGCAGCTTGAGGTCCACGTTTTCGGTAGCGGCCTCCACCACCAGCTCGGCATTGGCCACGCCTTCGCTTAGCGATGTGAAGGATTGGATGCGGCCCAAGGCTGCCGTTTTGTCGGCTTCGGCCAGGGCCCCTTTGGCCACTTGGCGGTCGAGGTTCTTGGCGATGGTGCCCAGGGCCCGGTCCAGAGCCAGCTGCTGCACGTCGATGAGGGCCACGGCAAAGCCATGCTGAGCAAATACGTGGGCAATGCCGTTGCCCATCGTGCCGGAACCAATAACGGCGACGTTCATAAACGAAAAGAAAGTAAAGGAAAAGGTGGGAAACTGCAAAGCTACGGGCCGCTTAACCGGCCGTTGCCGAAAAAGTTTGCTGGTAATTATATCTTTCTTCTAACCCCTGTCGTACAAACCTACATTACTCTTTTTTCCTCACCTTCAAGACATCTCTTCAGCCATGGGCAACCTGTTGTACATCATCGCCGTCATTCTTGTCATCGTTTGGGCCCTCGGTTTCTTCGGGATAATGGGGTCTGGTATCCAAGGCAATAACTTGATCCACATCCTGCTGGTGCTGGCAATTATTGCTATTCTGTTCCGCGTCATCAGCGGCCGCCGTCCGGTATAGTGAGCCGTCAAGCTTAGCTATGAAACACAAAAAACCCCTCTGCTTTGGCGGAGGGGTTTTTTGTGCGGTCCAGCGGGCTATTTGCCGATGTTGAACAGGAAGTTGAACCGGATGACCGGGTTCGGATAAAGGCTGTTGTAGCTGTCCTGAAAGTTATAGAGCACCACAATATCGGCCGCGGCGCGGGTGCTGAAGTTTTGGCGGTAGCCCACACCGGCCAGCGGCGTTTGCACGGTGCGCGCCACGGTGCCGCCCGTCAGGTAGCCGTTTTGGTCCACTTCCAGCAACTGGGCGCGGGTGCTCTCGTATTCAGCATGGATAAAAAACTGGTCAATCACCCGCAACTGCCCAAACACCTTCACCCCAAAGTTGCTGGTGCTGATGTGAGTGGTCGGGCCGCCGTAGCCGTTGCTGAAGCCGTAGTTGTTGTAGGCGTAGCTGATACCGGGGCCCACTGCCAGGCGGTCGGTGAGGCGAATACCTATGGCTGGCGATAGGCTGCCGTTGAATACACTGTAGCCCGAATATGAGCTGTAGCCGAGGCCAAAGCCGCTGTAAATGAAGAAGCGGGTGTTGGCTTCGGCGTGCTCTTGGGCCGCGCGCCGGGCCACTTCCCGGCCAGGCAGCTCCAGCCCCGAAGGACTGTCGGAGTTGGGCTCGGTGGTGACCGGGGGCTGGTACTGGCCGGGGGCCGGCGCGGTGTTCGCAGGGCTTTCGGGCGCGGTGGGCACGGCTTCTGTTGGCTGAGCCGGGACCGGAACTGGAGTGGGAGCCGGGGCCGCCACTGGCGGGGCCCCCAGCACAGGCTTGTCCTGGGCTTGGACGCGGCCGGCCGCAAGCCCCAGAACCAGCAGCAGTGCAAACAGCGAGTGTTTCATGAAGATAAGATGAGGATTATAGTGCAGAAAATCTCTGTCTGCCAAGCGCATGAACGGCTGTAAGATCCGTTTCGTGCCTCGAGTTTGTGGTAAAAATTACGCCAGCCGATACATTTTCTGACGCTGGGTTTTCAAGGTATCATCGGCTAGGTACTCTTCGTAGTTCATGCGTCGGTCAATGATACCGTCGGGTGTTAGTTCGATGATGCGGTTGGCCACCGTGTCGATGAACTGCAAGTCGTGCGAGGCGAAAAGCATGGCCCCCGGATAGTCGCGCAGGGCATTGTTCAGCGCCTGGATGGATTCCAAGTCCAAGTGGTTCGTTGGGTCGTCGAGCACCAGCACGTTGCCGCTTTCCAGCATCATCTTGCTGAGCATGCAGCGTACTTTTTCTCCCCCGCTCAACACGTTGCTTTTCTTCTGCGATTCCTCGCCCGAAAACAGCATCCGGCCCAGCCAGCCGCGCACGAAACTCTCGTCTTTGTCGGTCGAGTACTGCCGCAGCCAATCCACCAGGTTCAATTCGCCCGATTGGAAATAATTGTTGTTTTCTTTCGGAAAGTAGCTCGGCGTGATGGTGGTGCCCCACCTGTAGTCGCCCGTGGCCGGCGTGGCTTCGCCAAACAGCATGTCGAAGAGGAGGGAAGCGGCGCGGTCGTCGCGGCCCACAATGGCCACCTTGTCGGCTTTGTCAAGCGAAAAGCTGACGTTTTTGAACACTATTCTGCCGTCAACTTTAGCGCTCAGGTTTTCTACGCTCAGCAATTGGTTACCCGGCTCGCGCTCCGACTTGAAGGCGATGTATGGGTAGCGGCGCGACGAGGGCTTGATTTCTTCCAGCGTCAGCTTCTGCAGCAGCTTCTGACGCGAGGTGGCTTGCTTGCTCTTCGAGGCGTTGGCCGAGAAGCGGCGCACGAACTCTTCCAGCTCCTTGCGCTTGTCCTCGGTTTTCTTGTTCACGTCCTGGCGCTGGCGCAGGGCCAGTTGGCTGCTCTCGTACCAGAACGTGTAGTTGCCCGGATACATCGTGATTTTGGAGAAGTCCAAATCGGCCATGTAGTTGCACACGGCGTCGAGAAAGTGGCGGTCGTGGCTCACTACAATCACCGTGTTCTGAAAACCGTCGAGGAAGTTTTCCAGCCAGAGCACGCTCTCGGCGTCGAGGTTGTTGGTCGGCTCGTCGAGCAGTAGCACGTCGGGGTTGCCAAACAGGGCCTGGGCCAGCAGCACGCGTACTTTTTCGGAGGCCCCCAGGTCCGACATCACGGAGTAGTGCTTGTCTTCGGTGATGCCAAGGCCGCTCAGCAGTTCGGCGGCTTCGTAGTCGGCGTTCCAGCCTTCGAGGTCGGCAAACTCGCCTTCGAGCACTGCGGCCCGCTCGCCGTCGGCGTCCGAGAAGTCGGCCTTGGTGTAAAGTGCGTCCTTTTCCTGCATCACCGCAAACAAGCGCTGGTGGCCCTGAATCACGGTGTGCAGCACTTGCTGGTTATCGTAGGCGAACTGGTTCTGCTTGAGCACTGCCAAGCGCTGGCCGGCGGGCATCTCCACCGAGCCGGTGTTAGGCTCCAGCTCGCCGGAGAGGATTTTCAGGAACGTGGATTTGCCCGCACCGTTGGCCCCGATGAGGCCGTAGCAGTTGCCAGGCAGGAATTTAACGGTAACGTCTTCGAACAGGACCCGCTTGCCGTAGCGCAGGCTGATGTTGGAGGTTGAAATCATGTAACTAACGCGAAAGTATGGAAATAACGAGGGCCAAGCCCGGGGGTCGGCCCCAAAATTACGCACGGCGCGCCCGGTCCCGAAATGGCGGCGTAACAGCCCCGTCCTCCAACCGTTCGGCCGCACAAATGGTGCCCGGCCCCACGGCCGGCGCGTTTTGGGTTGAACATCCGGCCCGCAAAGGCAGTATAGACGGCTACTATTCCCTCACTCTACCCACTTCCTTGCTCATGGCCACGGCCCCTTCCACCAACCCAAAAAGTACTTTCAGCATGGGCATATTCACCGGGGTCGTGCTCGTTGGGTACACCGCTACGGCGGCGCTGCTCGGTTTTTTTCACCGCATCGAAGCGGGCAGCATCGACCTGCTGATGCTGGCGGGCGGAACCACGCTAGCCATTGCCCGCCGATTCAAAGATAACAAAGGACAGCTGCCGTATTTCGAAGGTTTCAGCACGGGCATCGTCACGGCGCTGGTGGCGTCGGTGGTGCTGGGCCTAGGC
>JANPOR010000019.1:0-10679 GCA_031428075.1 Hymenobacter sp.
CCTCGATTTGGTGCAGCTGCACTGCCCGCCCACGGAGGTTTTTTACCGCCCCGAAATCTTTGAGCTGTTCGATAAGCTGCGCGAAGAGGGCAAAGTGCAGCACCTGGGGGCCAGCGTGGAGAAAGTCGAAGAAGGCCTCAAGGCCTTCGAATACCCGAACATCGCCACGGTGCAGGTCATTTTCAACATGTTCCGCCAGCGGCCAGCCGAGCTGCTTTTCAAGGAAGCCCAACTGCGCGGCGTGGGCCTGATTGTGCGGGTGCCGCTGGCCAGCGGCCTGCTCACGGGTAAGTTTGGGCCCCAGACGGCCTTCGCGCCCGACGACCACCGCAATTTCAACCGCGACGGGGCCGTCTTTGACAAGGGCGAAACCTTCGCGGGCGTCGACTACGCCACCGGCTTGGCGGCGGTAGACGAGCTGAAAGCCGTGTTTCCGGGCCCCGATGCCCTGGCCGCGGCGGCCCTGCGCTGGGTGCTGATGTTCGACGCCGTGAGCTGCGTGATTCCGGGGGCCTCGCGGCCCGAACAGCTCGCCAGCAACTTGCACGCCACCGACCTGCCGGCCCTGACGGACGAGCAAATGACGGCGGTGCGCGGCGTGTACGAGCACCGCATCCGGCCGTTGGTGCACCAGCGGTGGTAGGCGGGGAAGCTGAACAGCGTCCTGCCGGGGGCGAGATTACCCGGGGCACAGCGTACCAAAAACCTGGTTCAGGCGTTGCCTAACCAGTACAAAGGCCCTGCGCGGGCCATCCGCCGCATTCTTGCCTACTTTTGATGCCTCCCCGGGCCGCCCGGGGCCCTCTCACGCTACCTTTTTTCGATGAAGCTATTTCCCCGGCTGGCGCTGGCCGCCACGCTTGTTGCGGCGGCCCCGGCTGCCACTCTGGCTCAGCAAACCCAGGTGTTTGCCAGCGACGAGCGGTTTTTTCAGGAAGGGCTGGAGCTGTTCGACCGCCAGCAGTATGGCGCGGCTCAGCAGGCCTTCCGCCAATATTTGGAGGCCGCGCCGCGCCGCGCTGGCCGCCAGGAAGCCGTCCCCCACGACCGCACCGCCGACGCCGAATATTACGACGCCGTGAGCGGCCTCTACTTACTGCACCCCGACGCCGAAGGCCTGATTCTGGCGTTTGTGGCCGCTCACCCGGCCCACCCGCGCGCCGCCGCGGCCTATTTTGAGTTGGCCAAGTTCTATTTCGACCAGAGAAACTACCCGCAGGCCATCGCCTACTTCCAAAAGGTGGCTCCCGCCAACCTTGGCGACGAGCAGCGGGCCGAGTCGGATTTTAAGCTGGCCTACAGCTACTTTCAGCAGAAGGACTACGACCAGGCGCGGCTGCTGTTCGACCGCAGCAAGCAGGTGCAGGGCCCCTACCGCTACGCCAGCGCGTACTACGCCGGTTACCTCGGCTACCGCGCCGGGGCCTATGCCGCCGCCCGGGCCGATTTAGCCGTGGCCGAGCAAAACGACGACTACAAGACATTGGTGCCGGCCATCATGTCGCAGATTTATTACAAGGAGGGCAATTACGACGGTCTCATCGCTTACGCCGCCCCCCGCCTGCGCCAGGACCCGTTGCCCCAGAACGCCGACGAAATCGAGATGCTAGTGGGCGACGCCTATTATCTGAAGGAGGACTACAAGCAGGCCGCTGGGTATTATGGCAAGTACGCGGCCGGCCACAAAAACAAGATCGAGCCGGCGCTGCAATACAAAATCGGCTTCGCCAACTACAAAATGGGCGACTACAAGAGCGCCATCGCCAGCCTGCGTACCCTGGCCACGCGCCGCGACTCGCTGGGTCAGAATGCGGCCTATCATTTGGGTCTGAGCTACCTGCAAGCTGGTCAGAAGCCCCAGGCCGTGACGGCCTTCGAAGCCGCCCGCCAGACGCCCCTGCAAAAAGACATCGCCGAAAACGCCACCGTTAAGCTCGCGCAAGTGCAGGCTGAGTTGGGCAACCTGCCCGAAGTGGTGGCCGTGCTGAAGGATTTTCGTAAGAAATACCCCGGCTCGCGCAACCTGGCCACGGTGGATGATTTGCTGAGTAATGGCCTCCTGGCCTCGAACGACCATGCCCAGGCCATCGACTACCTCGAAGGCCTCGACGAGCGGGGCCCCAAGCTCAACGCCACCTACCAGCGCGTGACTTATGCCCAGGCCGCCACGCTCTATAACGGCGGTCAGTACGATCCGGCCCTGGTCCTGGCGGATAAGTCGCTGAAATACCCATCGGACGACGCGTTGCGGGCCGCCACACAGGTGCTGAAGGGCGAAATTTATAGCGTGGGCCAGCGCTACCCGGAAGCCGCCACGGCCTACGCGGCGGCTGCCCGCACCGTGCGCCAGGGCGGCGTGATGCCCGACGAAGTGGCCTTCGAGCAGCGCGCCCGCTATGGCCTGGGCTACGCTTACTACAACACTAAGCAGTACGCCCAGGCCCGGTCGCAGTTCCAAGCCTACTTAGCGGCCGACGACGCGAGCAAAACCCGCGACGCCAACTACTACGACGCGACGTTGCGCCTGGCTGACCTGAGCTATGTGGCCAAAAGCTATACGCCCGCCCTGGCCGGCTACGATAAAGTCATTCAGGCCAATGCGGCCGACAAGGACTACGCCTATTACCAGAAGGGCGTGACCTTGGGCCAGATGGGCCGCCGCGCCGAAGCCGACCAGGCCCTGGCCTCGCTGCTGCGCACCAGCCCCAATTCGCGCTACGCCGAGCAGGCCACGCTCCAGCAGGCGCAATTGGCTTTTGAGGCCGGCGACTACCAGCCAGCGGTGGACGGCTTTACGAAGCTGATTACCGGCCGGCCCACCAGCCCGCTCGTGCCCCAGGCCCTACAAAAGCGCGGCGTGGCCTACGCCAACCTGCAAAAGCAAGACGCTGCCGTGGCCGATTTCCGACGCATCCTCACCGATTTCCCGCGCTCGGAGGCGGCCAGCCAAGCCATTTATAGCTTGCAGGAAAGCCTGGCGGCCCAGGGAAAAACGGAGGATTTTGACCAGTCGCTAGCTGCCTTTAAGGCCCAAAACCCCGACAGCAAGGCCACCGAAAGCGTGGAATTTGAGGCCGCCAAATCGCTGTATTTGGCCGAGAAATACCCGCAGGCCATCCAGCGACTGGAAAGCTACCTCAAGCAATACCCCACCAATGCGCTGGGGGCCGATGCCCGCTACTACCTGGCCGATGCTTACCTGAAAACCGGTAATAAGACCGAGGCCCTGCCTCGCCTGCGGGCCGTGGTGACGGAGAACAAGAGCGAGTTCGTGAACCGGGCCCTGGGCCGCGCCGCCGACCTCGACCTGGAAACCAAAAACTACCCCGAGGCCATTCAGTACTACACCCAGCTACGCACCGCCAGCACCAACCGCCGCGAGGTGGCCAACGCTACGCTGGGCTTGCTAAAGGCCGAGTACGAAAGCGGCGATTACGCCGCCACCCGCCGCGTGGCCGAGGAGCTGCGCGCCCAGGCTGGGGCCACCGCCAGCGCCACCAACACGGCCCTGCTTTACCTAGGCAAAGCCAGCTACCGCACCAACAACCTCGACCAAGCCGCGACCGAGTTGGCTGCCGCCGTGGCCGCCGCGCCCAACGACGTGCTCGGCGCCGAAGCCAACTACCTGCTGGCCGACATCCAGTTTAAGCAGCAGAAATACGACGAGGCCCTGAAAACAGCCTTGCGCAACAACTCCGACTTTGGCAATTACGGGCTATGGCAGGGCCGGGCCTTTTTGCTGGTGGCCGACGTGTATGCCGCCCAAAACGACAATTTCCAAGCCCGGGGCACTCTCAATTCCATCATCGACAACAAGTTTCCGGTGCCCGAAATCGTGGCTGCCGCCCGCGAGCGGCTGAAAACCCTGGGGCCTAACGAAGCCGAAACACCCGCCGCACCGGCTAAAACGGCCCCGGCCAAACCATCCAAAGCCGCGACCGTCAAGCCCATGCCAGCCCCGGCTAGGGGCGCAGTTGCCGCCCCTGGGTCTCCGCCTGCCGTACCCCGCAGCGGGCTGGAGCCGGCCGCTGTACCCGCAGCGGCCGACTCAACCGCCACTCCGGCGGCTATGCCCTCGGCCACCCCGCCTGTGCCGCCCGCTACGGCCCCGGCGGCCGACAGCACCAAGCTGCGCTAGTCCTCGCCGTTGATATTTTTCCGCTTATAAGCTTGCAAATGAAGCATTTTTCAATTCGTCGCTTAAGTGAAGGTTTACGTCCGCCGCTGGTAGGAGCGGGGTTGCTGGCGGCGGCCGTGGCCGGGGCCCTGCCCGGCGCGGCTCAGGGCCAGCCTGCTAAGCCCCGCAAGGGCGGCACCATCCAGGAGGCCGAGATTGAGATTGTTAAGGACCGCGTGAACGAGCTGGGCACGGCCACCCGCAACTTCGATAAAATCAAGGTGCCGGCCCCGCCCAAGGCCCCGCGTGCAGCGGCGTACACCTTTCCTGATTTTCGGCTGCCGCCCGACCGCCTCGCGCCCTCGGTGCGGGTGCTTACCATTCGGCAAGAAGAACTGACGCCCCTCAATGGCAATCTGCTCAAGGCGGGCATCGGCAACTACGGCACGTTCTACGGCCGGGCCTACCTACACAGCACCCGCCGCACCGACTACAGCTACGGCCTCGACTTCAAGCACATTAACTCCCTCACCGGGCCCGTCGACGGCAGGAACTCGGCCGTGTCGCAAACCAGCGCTGCCCTCACTGGGGAAATTTACCGCGGTACTGCAGCCCTTGGTGGGGCCCTGGACGTGGGACGTGAGCGGTATAATTTCTACGGCTACACCGGCCCGGCCACCTCGCCGCTGCCCACGCCTACGCCCGAAGCCGGGGCCCTCAAGCAGGTGTTCCGGCGGTTTGGGCTGCGGGCTTACGCCCGCAACCAAGCCCCGGCCGCGCCTTTGCAGTACGAAGTGGGCGTGGGCTACAAATATTGGAAAGACGACTTCACGGCCTCCGAAAGCAACGTGCTGCTCAACGCCAAGCTGGGCTACGCCTTGGGGGCCACCAGCCGCTTTGTGCTCGCCGGCGACGCCTCCTTCATCACCGATAAAGATTCGCTGACCCGCTCACGCAACTTCGTGCAGGTGACGCCGGCGTACGAACTGAAGCAGGGCCCCCTGGCCCTGTCGCTGGGGGTCACGCTGGGCTACTCGTCCGATACCACCAATAACGTGAGCCGCGGGGCCGTGTACCCGGCCTTGCGCGCCACCTATACCGTTGTACCCGAGCAGTTTACTGTGTACGGCGGCCTGGGCGGGGGCATCCAGCGCGTAACGCGCTACGAGCTTAGTACCGAAAACCCATGGCTCAATCGGGCCCTGAACGTGGCTGATTCCCGCCGCGGGTACACCTTGTACGCGGGCTTCGCCTCGACCCCGGCGCGCGGGCTGGAGCTGAACGGCCGCATCACGGCGGGCCGGGACAGAAACCTGTATTTCTACGCCAACGACCCCGTGCACCAGGACAAGTTCAACCTGGTGTACGACCGCGAGGTCACGACCAACGTGAACGTTCACGGCGAGGCCCTGTACGGAAAGGGCGAGAAGTTCCGCCTCGGAGCCCGGGCCGACTACAACTACTACGGCACCCATACGCTGGTCCAGCCCTTCGGCCGGCCCGAATTTCAGGCTACGATATTCGGCACCTACAGTGTGTCGGACAAAGTACAGCTGGGCGTCGAAACCTATTTTTATTCAGCTAGCTACGGCATCAGTTACGTGAGCGGCGTGCCCGATTACTTCCGCGCTACCGACCCGATTTACGACCTCAACCTGCGCGCCGACTACCGCATTACGTCAAATTTATCCATCTTTGCGATGGGGAACAACCTTGCTAACCGCCAGTACCAGCGCTTTTACCGTTATCCCGTCAAGGGCATCAACGTGCTGGGCGGCTTGACTTACACATTCTGAGTTATGCGTTTTAAATGGTGAATTAGCGGTTAGTAGCCGCTGGCTATGGGTTAGAAGTCATTAGTAAAATCAACGTTTTCTCAATTACTTCCGAAAATAATAACTCACAACCTACTGCTGGTGATGCCAAATCATAGTTCGTAACTCGTGCCTCATAACTAGAAACCAAGATGAACATTGCCGACCACATCCGCCCCCTGCTCCGCAACCACGACTGCGTGATTATCCCGGATTTTGGGGGCTTGGTGGCCGATTCCGTACCGGCGCGGGTGCAGCCCAACCGCCATGCCCTGAGTCCGCCGGCCCGTCTGGTGGCCTTCAACCAGTCCTTGACCCGCAACGATGGCCTGCTGGTTGACGCCCTGGCCCAGCACCTGCGCATGCCCGCCGCCCAGGCCCGCGAGGCCCTCCGCCAAGCTGTGGCCGGCTTGCAGCACGACCTAGACGCCACCAACCGCACCGAGCTGCCGGGCATCGGCGTATTCCGCCGGGCTGCCGGCCGGGGCCTCTCATTTGAGTACACCGGTACCGATGCGCTGCTGCCAGCCGCTTATGGCCTGCCCGAGCTGGCCGCCCGGCCCGTACGCGCCGCCGCGCGTCCGGTAGTCCGCGCCCCGCACACGCTGCCGACCCCGCGCCTGCACCCGGCCCGGCCAACGCGCCGCCGCCTGCTGAGCTACGCGGCCGTGGGGCTGGTAGCCGGACTGGTGGTGTCGGCCAACTATCTGTTTGCTTTGCACGCCGGCTACTTGCCAACCGCCTGGCAGGCCCGCCTGCCCCTGGGTTTTGTGATCCGCCCCTCCGAGCCTCAGCAGGCCGGTCTAGCTCGCCAAACCTGGGTTCCTGTTGTCACTGTTGCAGCCGCTCCCGCCGCCGCAACTCCGGTCGCCCCCAATCCCGAAGCCTTGGCCGCCGCCGAATCTCCCGCAGCAGCGCTGGTTCCAAAGGCTGCTGCCCGGCGTGTTATGAACTCATCGCTCGCCGTTGCCAAGGCCGTTGCCGCCGCGGCCAAACCCGCGCCGGCCGCCAAGGCTACACCGACGTTTGCCACGACAATTAATGCTCCCACGGGCCGTTACTATATCGTTGGGGGTAGCTTCCGCACGTTAGCGGCTGCGCAGGTGCAGCAGCGGACGCTCATGCGGCTGGGTCACCGCTCGCGCATCGTCCTGCCACGCTTTGCCGGGCACCAAATCAAAGTATCAATCGATGACTACGCCGATAAGTCGGTGGCTGAGCGCGAAGCGCAGCGGATGCGCACCCAGACGCACCTGGGCAAAGACCTCTGGATTCTAGCTAATTAACCACGAATGTCCATTTTCCTATTGCAGGTTACCAACGCGGCGATATCGGCCGCGCCCGATTCCGTTAATAAGGCCGTGAATGCGGCCAACCAAGCCGCCGGGGGCCTCTCGCTCATCGACTTGATATTGAAGGGGGGCTGGATCATGCTCCCCTTGTTCATCCTCTCGTTTGTGTCGGTGTACATCATCCTGGAGCGCTATTTCACCATCCGCAAGGCCGGCGGGCAGCCTGAATCGTTTATGAACGGTATCCGGGCCCTCATGGTGAAAGGCGACATCCAAGGCGCTAAGCTGTTGTGTGCTCAAAACCCCTCACCGCTGGCCCGCATGGTTGAAAAAGGCCTGCGCCGCCTGGGCCTGCCACTTACCGAAATCGAAGCAAGCGTGGAAAACGTCGGCAAAATCGAAATTGCCCGTCTGGAAAAAAACATCAACATCTTGGGCATCATCGCCGGCATTGCGCCGATGCTGGGCTTCGTGGGCACGATCATCGGCGTCATCAAAATTTTTTACGCCATCAACGCCACCGGCGAATTTGGCATCGCCCAGATTGCCGGGGGTCTCTACACCAAGATGGTGACCTCGGCCGCCGGCCTCATCGTGGGCATCATCGCCCACGCCGGCTACCACTGGCTCAGCATTCTCGTCGAGCGCATGGTATTTCGCATGGAAAACTCGGCCATCGAGTTTATGGATATTCTGCAAGACAACTAGTTGAGGATTATAAATTAAGATTTTGCAATGCAAAAACTGCCGGTTTCCAGCTGCAAAATTTGTAATTCGAATAAATGAATCTTTCCCGCCGCCATCGCCTTACCTCGCACGTCGAAACGGGCTCGATGAACGACATCATGTTTTTCCTGATGCTGTTCTTTCTCATCGTCAGCACGATGGTGAACCCGAACGTCATCAAGCTGCTGCTGCCCAACGCCAAAAGCAGCAAGCAAGTGATGAAGCAGCCCATTACTGTGTCGGTGGACGCGGCGGGGGCCTATTTCGTCAACAAAAAACCCGTGCAGCCCGCCGCCCTCGAAACCGAGCTGACCGCCCTCATCGGTCAAAACCAACTCGACACGCCCACCGTGGTCCTGCGCGTGGACGCCTCGCAGAACGTGCAGAAGCTGGTAGACATTCTCGAAATCGGGAACCGCCTGAAAATCAAAATGGTGATGGCCACCCAGGCTCAACAAGCGGCTGGTAAGTAGCGGACGGGAAAGGCCGCTGGACAGCGCCAAATGCGTAAATTCAATAATGCAGAGTCTATTGGGCCTGCGCCTACGCCGTTTCCCACTCTTGTCTACCCATCCATTCTCAAAGAACCATGGCCCTCGACTATCCCGAACAGCACCGCCGCGAGGCCCTGATTGGCACCGTGGCGCTTCACGTGGCCTTGGCACTGTTTTTTGTCTTTACGGTTTTTCGGGGCCCCAACCCGCCGCTTGACGAGATAGCCACGCCCGGCGGGGGCGGCGTGGAACTGAACTACGGCATGGACGCCGCCGGCTCAGGCAATGTGCAGACGACGGCCCCGGCCAACGCGTCGCTTAACCGCCAGGACAGCCGCCCGCCCGCTGCGGCCCCCGAGCCGCGCCCAACGCCCGCCGCAGTACCGCAAACCGCACCCACGCCGCCCATCGCCGAGAAAATTATTACCAGTGACGCGGAGGAGAGCCCCGTGACGGCCCCAGCTGTGGCCACACCCGCGCCGCCCAAAGAGGAAGTGAAGGAAGTGCCGAAGCCGGCCCGTAAAGTGGCCGTCGTCTTTACGCCCAAGGGCACGGACAACGGCGGCGGCAACGGCGTGAGCGGTACCAGTACCACGCCCACCGGCAATAGCAATGGCGACCACCCCGGCACCGTAGGTGACCAGGGCGACCCCCACGGCTCACTCGACGCCAAGGCCCTGTATGGCCCCGGTGGCGGGGGCAATGGCTCGGGCGGGGGCCGCGGCAGTGGCCGGGGCAATGGCAACGGCGAAGGCCTGGAAATGAGCGGCTGGGCCCCTGCCTCGGTTCCAAAACCGGCGCTCATCGATGATAACTCGGGCACGGTGCGCTTTAAAATTAAAATCGATGAAGAAGGTGAGGTTGAATCCGTGATTAAAGTGTCGGGCAATGTGTCGCCGGCTCAAGAGAAGCTATGCCGCGACGCCTTGCAGGATGCCACATTCCGGCGCACTAACAACGGCAGCGGCGGGGCCACGGGCTTCTACACGTTCAAGTTCTCGGTGCGGTAAGGGATGCCTCGTCATGCTTCACTGCGTGGACGTCAGATGAGCATGATAACTTTACTACGTGTCCAATGACTTTCGAACAAACCCTGGCTTACTTGTACGCACAACTGCCCATGTACCAGCGGGTGGGGGCTGCGGGATTCAAAAAGGGCTTAGGTAATACGGAGGCCCTGATGACCGCTCTGGATCACCCGGAGCGGCGCTTCAAAAGCATCCATGTGGCGGGCACCAACGGCAAGGGTAGCAGTTCGCACCTGCTGGCGGCGGTGCTGCAAAGCGCCGGCTACCGGGTGGGTCTGTACACGTCGCCGCACCTACGCGCGTTCACCGAGCGGGTACGGCTGAACGGGGAGGAGTTGCCGCCCCACTATTTGGTGGCCTGGGTAGCGCGGTGGCGCGGGCTGTTTGAAGAAATTCAGCCTTCGTTTTTCGAAATGTGCGTGGCCCTGGCGTTTTCCTATTTCGCCGACGAAGCGGTGGACATCGCCGTGGTGGAAGTGGGCCTGGGCGGGCGGCTCGATTCGACCAACGTCATCACGCCGTTGGCTTCGCTCATTACTAACATCAGCTACGACCACCAGGCGATGTTGGGCAACACACTGCCCGAAATTGCGGGCGAAAAAGCGGGCATTATCAAGCCCGGCGTGCCGGTCATAATCGGCCAGACGCAGCCCAGCGTGGCGGCAGTCTTCGAAGCCAAAGCGGCCGCCGAAAAATCACTTTTGACGTGGGCTGATCAGGAGTACACAGCCCGGCCCCGAGCCGCTGAGGAGCTTGCTGCCGATGGCGTCCAGGTGTTTGATATTCTCCGTAACGGGGGTCCATATTTGTCGGACGTGGCCCTGGGCCTGCTCGGCGAATACCAAGCCCTAAACCTGCCCGGCGTACTGGCGGCGCTCGACGCGCTGCGGGCCCAGGGCTTTGACGCGCCCGAGGCCGCCGTGCGGCGTGGCTTGCGCGAGGTGACGGCCCTGACTGGCTTGCGTGGGCGCTGGAGCATCCTCGGCCGCCGGCCGCTGGTGGTAGCCGACACGGCCCATAACGAGGCCGGCTTGCGGTTGGTGATGACGCAGCTTCTGCGGGTGCCGCACCGCCGGCTGCACCTGGTCATCGGCACCGTGAACGACAAGGACGTAACCAACATCCTGCCCCTGCTGCCGGCGGAGGCCACGTATTATTTCTGCCAAGCCGACATTCCTAGCGCCCTGCCGGCCGACGAACGGGCCGCG
>JANPOR010000020.1:0-4726 GCA_031428075.1 Hymenobacter sp.
GAGGCGTGCGAAACGCCGCGCTACTTCAACGAAACCACGCGGCGGCCCTGGGTGTGCCGCTACGCCCAATACCGCCGCTGGCACGGGGTGCTCATTCCCACTATGGGCGAGGCGGCCTGGGTGGTGGACGGGCAGCGCCAGTCCTATGCCCGGTTTCTGGTGCGGGAACTGGAATACGAGCCGTTGCGGCCGTTTTGAGCGAGGTTACTCATTCGCCCAGCCACCACCAGCGCCGGGGTCGGCGGGCGGCCGCTAGCTTAAATTTCACTACGGCGTGCTGCTCGATGTGGGCCAGCGCCTCTTCCACCGAGTCGGTGTAGGTGAGCAACTGCACGTCGGCCGGGGCCACCATGTTGTGCTGCTCCAGGCTGGCGAGTAAGGCCAGCAGCGGCTGCCAGTATTCCCGGCCCACCACCACGACCGGGAAATCGAGAATCTTTTTGGTTTCAATGAGCAGCAGCGCCTCAAAGAACTCGTCGAGGGTGCCCAGGCCGCCGGGCATAATCACAAACGCGTAGGAGTATTTAACCAACAATACTTTGCGTACAAAGAAATGCCGGCAGGCCAGCCACTTGTCCAAGTAGGGGTTGGGGTGCTGCTCTTCGGGCAGCACGATGTTGCAGCCCACCGACGGGCCGCCCGCGTCGCGGGCGCCACGGTTAGCCGCTTCCATGATGCCGGGACCGCCGCCGGTGAGCACTGTGAAGCCCTGCCGGCTCAGGCCCGCGCCCAGCTGCCGGGCCAACTTGTAATAGGGCGAGTTCTCGGTAACCCGAGCCGAGCCGAACACCGATACGCAGGGCCCCACGAAGTGCAGCACCCGAAACCCGTGCATAAATTCGCGCAGCACTGTCCAGAGGAAGCGCAATTCGCGCCGGCGGGAACCCGGACCGGCTAGGAAGCGGCGCTCAGTGCGGTCGGCGGCAGGGACTTCAGTAGGGAGAATCAGGGGCATGGGGTAAAGTTAAATAGGGCACGGACGGTGTTGAGGCAAACAAGCTTTTGCTCCGCATCCGCATCACGAGCCCCTTTCGATGTCTTATCTCAGTTGGGTTGACGCCGCTCCTGCCAGGGCTGGAAACGTGAAATTGCAGCTGCTCAGATTGAGGGCAGAATGGGAGGAGCACCACGTGTTGCATGGCTTATCATTCGTGCGGAACCGTGCGATGGAACAAGATGGCCAGCAGCAGCGCCGCGACGGGGAAAACACCCGCGTAGCCGACGATGCCGATGCTGCGCAGCTGCATGTCGCCCACAATAACGCCGCTTAGCCCGGCTAGGGCCAGTACGCCGCTGGCAATAAGCGTCCCGCGAATCGACGTAGCCAGACGGTTCCCCCGGAAGGCCGGGGCGGCGAACAGAACGGACAGGGCAAAGAACACGTCCCAGGCAAGGATGTCGAGCGCATAAGGAACCGAGGGCCACCGAAAGGACAGCAGGGGCAACCACGTCGACCCGGCAAAGCCGGCCTGGCGGCTTAGGGTAAAGATGACGAAGTGCACACTGCCCGTGAGTCCGGCCAGCAGCGCCATGAACACCAGCGCCAGCAGCGTGAATACTTTGGCCGCTGCGGGCGCCCAGGCGTGCACCGCCACCATCAGCCCGACCAGCAGGGGCAGCAGCAGCAGAATGAAGATTTCCAGCAGCGAGAACCACGGGTTGCCTATTGGCTGCTGCGGCGAGTGGAGCGACCATAACCCGGCGACGAGCGTAGCCGCGTACACAGCACTAACGAGCACAGTTCCGACCGCCGACACGAGTCCGAGTCGGCGAGCATTAGCGGTGAACGTTTGCGCAAGAGCGACGTTCTCCCTTGCGATTTTTTGAGGAGGCATGGTGAATAGTATTGCGTATTTGGTCGGGTCGGCGGGGTAGCGTAGGCCATAGAATACGACCTTGATATTGGGGGGCCAGCCCCCGCCACGCGGTCTTATAAATTTCCACCAAGCCCACGCCTACCAGCGCGACCAGCGCGCACCAGCCCACCGCCGCGGCTGGCACGGGCACGAAGCCAAATAGCTGCCGCACTTGCTGCAAGCTAGTGAAGAGGTAGGCATCAAGTGGCTCGCGGCGAAACGAGCCGTTGAAGCGCTCGATGTAAGCATTTCGGGTGGGTTTGCCCGGCTGAATCCAGGGCAGGGCAATGCCCTGGTCTTTACATTAATTACTCAAAATACTAATAAATTATAGAGGGTTATCAAACTGCAATTTGTTCGGTCGTCCATGTATTGGGTGATGAACTGGGCCAGCAAGCGCACGATACGCCCAGTGGGCAGGGAAAAGTCGACTTCGATGCCGAGTGCCTCGCGGTCAAAATCATCGATGACGTTTAGGGTAAGAAAGCGGCGGCCATCGGTCAAGGCATCACCCGTGAAGTCGGGCAACCCAGACGTCTGGCGCAACTGGCACTTGGAGCGGCTGTTTGAGCCGGGCGGGCAAGCGTCGTTTCTTGCGCCGCTTGCCCAGTTGCAGGCCCAGGGCCTTGTAGAGGCGCCATAAGCGTTTATGACTGATTACCAGACCATTTTCACGTAGTCGATAGTGGTATTTCCAGAACCCCCAACCGGGATGGCGGGCCACCAGCGCCTGTAAGGCGGCCGTGACCGGGGCATCCGCAGCCAACTGGGTCGCCGCACGGCCCCCACTGCCATAGCCGTTGCGGACCAGCACCACCTGACAGGCGCGGCGCTGACTCAGGCCGTGAGCTACTAGCTCCTGAGCCACTTGGCGACGGGCAGTGGGGGCCACTGCTTTTTTCGCAACACCTCCCTAGTGGCGTGGTTTTCTAGACCCAGTTCGGCATAGAACTGCTTTAAGCGTTGATTTTCCGCTTCCAGATGCTTGAGGCGGATCAACTCACTGACTTGCAAGCCCGCGCATTTCGTTTTCCACGTGTAAAACGTGGTCTCGCTGATGTTGCGCTCGCGCGCAATCTGGGCCAAGGTCTGGCCACTTTGCTGCTGTTGGAGAACGGCGATAATTTGGGCGTCGCTAAAACGGCTCTTTTTCATAAGGACAAGTTGAAGGTGAAGAAATTACGCCTTTCTTTACTTTCAACTGGCCTACTTTTAAGGGGAAGCTTACACACTACGTAAGCCGTGGCCCGGTCATTGGCCACGAACGTGCCCCGCGGTGGCCCAGGTTCAGCCGGTCGTCCAGCGCGTACGCGCCGGGGGGCAGCACCGCTGCCGTTTTATCCACGTTGGCGGCCTCGCTCATCAGCGACGACTCGGCCACCTTCAGCGCGTGCGTCTCCAGAAACCGGACATCAGCCGGGATGGCATTGCCGGCTTTTAGTAGCCCACGTTGTCTGGCACGAGGTCGGCCGCGCCCACGGCAAGCCCGGCCGGCGCGGCTTCGGGCACCAGCAGTAGCGGTAGGTGGGTGGCACGGAGCACTGGCAGCAGCTGGTTGACGAGCAGATGGTCCGGCAGCCATGCTCCGGGCTCAGCCCCATTGCCAGCAGCGGCTGGCACTGCTGCACGGCATCAGCCACGGCATTGGTCATTATTCCGGCGACTTCGATTACTTTGGTAGGGGCCGGCAAGCGGCCCGCCAGGTTGCGCAGCTCAGCCATGGTTGCGGCCTCGTTGCGGGTACTTTGCTCCGCGGCGGCCCCTACTCGGCTTCGAGCATGACGGGGTACACGTCCAGGCGCAGCAGGGTCAGGCGCAGGTGCAGCGGGGCACCAAGCCCGGCAGCGTATCGGGTGGTTTGCTCGGTCATATCGGCAAAGTTGGCCAGCACCAGCATAGTAGGATCCATGGCAAACGGGTAAATTGGGCAAGGATTCCAGAGAAAGGGGGCGCGTGGGCCTACTCCTCTGCAGCAGGTAATACCCGCAGCGGTGCAACAGTAACGCCGGGCCCTGCGCTACCGCATTCGCGATTGACAGGCCGAAAAATTAGCCTTGGCCGGCGCGTCATAGACTCGGCTTCCGATGGCCCCTACATGGCTTTGTTGGGGGCGATCAGCAGTTTGCTGCGCTCGGCGTCCGGGGTATTTTGCAGCACCTGCTCAGTGGCCGTGCGGTACATGTGGTCTATGAAATTGGGGTCGTGCCGCACGTGCAGCAGCAGGTGGGCCTGCAGCGGCACGGCTAAGCCCGCCGCGTACGAGAGGGCGCGGTTCGTGACGGCGTGAAAATCGGTCAGCACAACGAGGGAGGGAGTCATGACGAGCGGGGGAAAAGGCAGGGGGGAAATCCGCAGTACCGGTAGATACGGGCGGGGCACTGGGTAGCCCGGCAGCCGGGGCCACCACCCGGGCATACCCCCAGTTTTCGGCCGACATCATAGCGTCGGCTCTGCGCACGACGCACAGCCCGGCCGGGCTAACGGCCCCGCCCGGCCGCATCGGGGTCGTCGGGGCGGAGCCAGCCTAACTTACGAGGCTGGATGAAGACTGCATAGGTAGCAGCGGTGGGGCACCGAAGCCCCTACAGCCCGCCCATTGTCGAAACGAGCAAGTCGTTGTCCACGTAGCGGGCCCCGGCGTTGTAGGCGTCGTAGGCGGCCTGGTCGCGGTCGAGCCAGGTGTCCACGGTACCGGTGAGGGTAGCCCGGCCTTTCTCGACCGCCACCTCCACGTCTTGGTTGTGCAGACTAGCCGACCAAAAGTAGCAGCGGCGGATGCGCTCGGCCAGGGCGAAGTCGGCGTTGGGCTTGAGGGCGTGCACTAGGAAGCCGTCGAAGCCGGGGCTGGCGGCCACGGTCACCCAATTATC
>JANPOR010000021.1:0-11492 GCA_031428075.1 Hymenobacter sp.
CAGCAAAGCGGCTTTTGCCGAACTCCACCCCCGGGCCAAGCGCGTGGTCGCCGCCGAATTCCTGCGTCGGGTGCTCGACAGGTTGCCTTATCGGGGGCACACCGTCTTGACCGACAACGGGGTGCGGTTCACGCCCCAGCCCAGCAGTCTCTGCCGGGTGGGCACAGCTGTGCCCGCACCGGCCGCGCGTACGGTATGGAGCACCGCCTCACCAAACCGGCCCACCCCTGGACCAAGGGCCGGGTCGAGCGCCTGAACCGCACCCGCAAAGAAGCCACCGTCCAGCGCTGCCACTACCGGACCACGGATGAACTCAATCAGCACCAGCAAGCCTTTTTGCGGGCCCATAACCACGCCAAGCGCCTGAAGACCCTGCGCGGGCTGACCCCCACGAATTCGTCTGTGCCCAGTGGCAAAACAACCCCACTGGCTTTACCCGTGACCCGATTCACTTCACGCTGGGACTATACATGGCAACCTGATTGCCGTAAGCTGGCGTGGCCACGACACCAACCCGCCTGCCCGCCGTTTGGGATAGCGATTTGGTAGAATACCCCGGCCTGAGCTGGGCCGAGCTAACCACTGCCTACGACCACGCTACTCCCACCCAAATCCGGCAGTGGTAGCACGACGACGTAGCTACTTGGCTGTTGGAGTCGTATCAGTTCTGCCCGGCCATTTGTGTCAGTACCGCACAGGGCACGCAGTTCGATTAACGTTACTGTCCTACATTTGGGCCCACCGTGGAGTAGCGGCTGGTGCAGGCCGGCATCCGGCTGGCCGGTGTGCTCAACACCGCGTTTGGCGGGTAATGCGGGCGGGCTACTCTGCGGTGGGAGCCAACGGATGGGTGTTTGAAAATAGGGCCGCCGGCCGCATTTTTCGTCGGAGCGGAAGTCTGGTCAGACACCGCTTTAGTAACTAGACTTGTTCCTTGATACTCAAGATTGCTTTTCACCGATTGCTTCCACCAATCATTTCATCCAATTTCAGGATGTAAGCAGAACCTTAGTACTGCCTAAGTTCTGTGTTCTTTACTAAAATCGAGAGTCGATTTCGGGGATTTTTAATTAGGGAACAAGTCTACTACTTGTTCAACGAACCATATAACATGAAAACGTTAGGTTTAATAGGCGGCTCCAGCTGGGTGTCGACCGTCGAGTATTACCGCTTACTTAATCAGGGCGTGAATGCGGCATTGGGTGGGGTAAATGCGGCGCAGTGCCTGCTGTACTCCTTCAACTTTGCCGATCTCAAAAGGGCTTTCGATGCCAACGATTGGGAAGCTACGTTTCAGATGCTACTCGAGGCCGCCGAGAAGGTAAAGGTTGGTGGAGCGGATAGCATTGTGCTTTGTGCCAATACGCTGCACTTTGCTGCCGACCGGTTGGAGCAAGCCATTGGCCTGCCGCTTATTCATATTGCTACCGTCACGGCAGATGCTATCCGGGCAGAAGGACTCACGCGGGTGGGGCTGCTAGGCACCAGGTTCACGATGGAGCGGGACTTTTTTAAAGACCGGCTGCGGGCCCAAGGTATCGAAACGCTCCTGCCGGCTGAGGAAGACCGCGCGTACGTGCACGCGACGATTTTCGACGAGCTGGGCCGCGGTCTCTTTCCGGCCGCTACCAAGCAGCGTTACTTGGGTATCATCGATAAACTGGTGGCCGCCGGAGCCCAGGGTATTGTGCTGGGCTGCACCGAGCTGCCGCTGCTATTGCAGCCCGAAGACCTACCCGTACCTGGTTTTGATACTACGCAGCTGCATGCGGCCGCGGCAGTTGCCTTCAGCCTGAGTTGAACTTTTAGCAACGCGCAGCCAAATCTGCCAGGGCTTGCCCGGGCGCAGCGTGGCAGATTTGGCTGCTGAGCTTTCATCTGGAGCTGGGCGGGCAACACCATCCCCTGAGCCATAACGTGCGCAACCAGGCCCAGGCCGTGCAGCTCGTAACAGAGCGCCAGTGCGCCTTCTATCCCAAAGCTACCGGCGCAGTAGTGCCCATACAATGCCGTGTCGGGGCTGGCCCGCAACAACGGGCACACCGTACTGCGTTACTCGTCCGACAACAGGAAGCGAAGCAAGCAAAACGACGCGCCAGCTGTCTAGCCTAGCCGTGACCACCAGGGTAGCTATCCCACTTGCCAGCGCGTACTTGCGCTTCTTGGTCGAGCGGTAGCGCTTTATTCATCTCGGGCCGCGCCCGGCCCCTGGCTTTCCTATGTCCGATTCATTCCCTACTTCCCGCTACGGCCGCGCGCTGGCCTGGCTCGACCACCACCTGATTCGCCGGCTGTACACGCCGCGGGTGCGGAGGCTCATTCTGCAAAGCCTCCCGTTCTGGCTGGCGTCCCTGCTGACGGGCCTGGTGGCCGTGGGCTACGAAAAGGTGTTTGCCTGGGCCGAGCAGGTAAGCTTCAACTGGCTGAGTAGCGTGCCACTGCTGGCCTTCGCGCTCACGCCGCTGGCGTTTGTAGTAGCGTGGGCGCTGGTCTACTACCTGGCACCGGCCGCGAGAGGCAGCGGCATTCCCCAGGTAATGGCGGGCATCGAGTTGTCCAACCCCGCCCAGCACCGCCATACCGCGTACCTGCTGAGTTTGCGCGTGGCCACGGTGAAAGTGGTGAGTAGCGTCGTGCTGCTGCTCGGTGGCGGCGTAATTGGCCGCGAAGGCCCCACCATCCAGATATCGGCGGCCATCTTTCGGGCTGTCAACCGCTTGCAGCCGGCCGGCTGGCCGCATCTTTCCCGACAGATTGCCCTGGTGACGGGTGGGGCGGCCGGGCTGGCGGCGGCCTTCAACACGCCCCTGGGCGGCATCGTGTTCGTGGTGGAAGAGCTGACGCAGATCCACTTGTCGCGCTTTCGCATGGCCGTGTTTGCGGCCGTCATCATTGCGGGGCTCACGGCCCAGCAGTTTCTGGGCTCCTACCTCTACCTGGGCTTCCCGAAGGTAACCTCGCCGGGCGGCTGGTTTCAGGCGCTGGCCATGGGCTGCGCGCTGGCCTGTGGCCTGGCGGGCGCACTCTTCGCCAAGGTGCTGCTGGCCGTGGGCCAGTACCGCCGCCGGTTCACGACCCTACCCGCGCAACTGGGTTGGGTGCTGGGCTGCGGCCTGCTGATGGCCGGGCTGGCCTATATAGTGGGCAATGACGGGGTAGGCACGGGCAAGCCGATTATCAACCGGCTCCTGTTTCAAAACAGCGGCCTCACGCCCGGCTACCTGTTTCCGGTGCGCTTCGCGGGGATGGTACTCAGCTACAGCGGCGGCGGGGCTGGGGGCGTGTTTGCCACCTCCCTTAGCGCAGGCGCGCTGCTTGGCGATGGGCTGGCGCAGCTGGCCGGCGTACCCGTGCTGGACCGCAACCTGCTCATTCTGGTCAGCATGGTTGGCTTTCTGACCGGGGTCGTGCGCTCGCCGTTCACGGCCGCCATCTTGGTGCTGGAAATGACGGACCGCCACTCGGCCATCTTTCAATTGCTGCTCGGGGCCCTGCTGGCCCAGGCAGTCGCTGCGCTGGTCGACCCCCACTCGCTCTACGAGCACCTCAAGCAGGGCTTCATCCGCGAGTCGCTGGCCCAGGAAGCAGCTATGCCACCCGAGGCGGCAGCTCATTCCTCCAAGGAAGCTGCATCATCTCAGCAAGAATGACAGGATAGGGAATCCCAACTAACTACTACAAGTAGTTCAGGTACAGGTGAAAATAAAAGTTATTCTGCCCTCAGTGGCTAGGCGTTGGTAAAACTAAGCCTTGCGGGGAGGCAGGGGGCCGCTCGCGGTGGCTGGACACAGCCCGAAGCCGGCGCTGTCTCGCCCGCCATGGGCAGGCAGTACATGCGGCGGGCAATAACTACGGCCGAAAGCATCGTGAGCCCGCCGATGGCAGCCAGCGCCGCCGACAACCCAAACGCATCGGCGAGCATGCCGGTAAGCAGGGCGCCAATGGCATAGCCCGCATCGCGCCAGAGCCGAAAAATGCCCACACTGCGCGCCCGTTGCGGGGCGGGCGCGTATTCGGCCACGGCCGCCAGAAAGGTAGGGTAGACCAATGCCGTGCCTACGCCCAGCAGAGCCGCCAGACCCAGGAAGGCTGCGTAGGAATTAGCAAAGAGCAGGGCCAGCAGCACCGCGCCTTGCAGCAGCATGCCCCAAAACAGCAGGTCTTTCTTGCAGAAGCGGTCGGCCAGCGGGCCGGTGAGCAGTTGGCCCACGCCCCACACGGCCGGGTAGAGGGCGGCCACGGTGCCAATCTGAGTGAGCGAGAAGCCTTTGCCGGCCAGTAGCAGCGGCAGCAAGCCCCACACCATGCCGTCGTTGAGGTTGTTGACGAGCCCCGCCTGCGTCACGGAGCCCAGGTTGGGATGCCGCCACGTCACGTCCCAGAATGACAGCGTGGGCGCGTCCGAGCCGGCAGGGGCCTGGGCCGCTTCGAGGGCTACATGGGCACGGGTATCGCGCACCAGCAGGCTGCTCAGCAGCCCCAGCACCGCCAGCGCGATGCCCAGGTAGAACGGGAAGGGCCGCAGGCCGTACTTAGTGGCCAGCCAGCCCGAGGCGAAGGCGGCCGCCCCTACGGCCAGGTAGCCCGCCGATTCGTTCAGGCCCATGGCCAGGCCCCGTTGCTTGGGCCCCACCAAATCCATCTTCATCACCACGGTGCTCGACCAAGCTAGGCCCTGGTTAAGGCCCAGCAGCACGTTGGCCGCAATGACCCAGCCCCAACTCGGGGCCCAAAGTAGGAGCAGTGGCACGGGCAGACCAAACCCCCAGCCCAGCACCAGCAGGTTTCTGCGGCCCACTCTCCCGGCCCAGGCCCCGGCGTAGTAGTTGGCCGCGGCCTTGGTTAGCCCGAAGACGACGATGAAGGAGAGAATAGCTGAGCGCGCCACCAAGTGAAACTCCTGCTCGGCCAAACGAGGCAATATGGTGCGTTCCAGCCCCACCATGCCGCCCACGAAGGCATTGATAACAACTAGTAGGCTGAACTGCCGCCAGTTTTCGCGCAAGCCGAGTTGGGGTAGCATGAAGCAGGAAAGGCCAAAAAGGCTTTAGGGATGAACGAGGGCCCAGCCCTGCTGCTGACGGATAATTAGCTCACCGTTGCCGGTGGGCACGTAGGAAACAAACGGAAATAGCTGGTCTTTGCTGAGGTTGAGCGCCTTTATGGAGTTCAGGCACTGAGCCAGCAGCACCCCCTGCTGTTGTAAGGCGCGTAGCTCAGTCTCGTAGGGTTGGTCCCTGCGGAAGACGGCGGTACCGCCGCCAAATACCACTAACTCCAGGTGCAATTTGCCCTTGAGACGGGGATCTTCCAACGCATTTTTCATATTGCGCAGCGCCATTTTAATGAGCTTAGGATCGTCGCTATCGAGTTGGTACACGGCCGAGTAGGAGGTTTTTTCAGCTACCGCACCGGTAAATTCGGCCGGGGCCGTTTGGGCGTGCGCTACTGGCTGGGCCAGCACCACGAATAGGGTGAGCGACAGGACCAGGCGCAGGAAAGTGGGGAAATAGGACATGGAATGGTGAAAGTTGGGGTAGGTATAGATAAGTGAAAAGTATAACGGCCCGGCTTGGTACCGGCGTTAGTTAGTGCGCGGCTTACTGCCAGTACCGACGGGCGGCGTCGGGGTCGTAGTGAGTGCCGCCGAATAAATAGAGCATCAGCGTGCGGGAGTAGCGCAGCAGCACGGGCAGCAGCACGAGCACGGTGCCCGTCACGCTGGTCACGTACACCCACGTATCGGGGTCGCCCAGCAGCCAGAACACCAGCAGGCCCACTACCAGCACGATACCCGTGGTGAACACGTAATTAATGTACATGGCCCCGAAGTAGAAGCCCGGCTCGGGCTCAAAGGTCTGCCCGCACACCGGGCACCCGGCCGGCATCTCGGTGAAATGCAGCAGGTTGTACGCCGCGTGGGTGAACATGCCCCCCCGGTGGCAGCGGGGGCACTGCTGACCCAGCAGGGCCAGGATGGTCGAATCGGTAGCAGGCATGAGAGAGTCTAGTGGGGCTTGGCAGGGTTAGCACGCGCATCCTCAATGGGTTGGTAGGGTCCGTACTTGTGCTGCTTCTCCGAAAAATTATCCGCGTAGGGACCGAACGGATGGTCTACGGGCTTTTGGCGGATGTCGGGCCAGTCGTGGGGAGTAGATAAGTGGGGCCGGGGCTGCGAATTGATGAACGCTGCTACGTCCCAGGCCTGCTTATTGATGAGTTGGGGATGGTCGAAGGTGGCCCCGAAGGGCATGGCCGCTTTCACGTAGCGGGCCAGGTTGGTGACGCGGTACAGGCCCGCGCCGTCGTTGTAGCTGTCGGGCCCCCAGAGCGGCGGATAGTGGTAGCCGGCCCCAATGGCCAGCTTCTGGCCCTGGCCACTGGGGCCGTGGCAGCTCTGGCACTTAGTGGCAAACACCGCTTTACCAATAACAGGGTCAGCGGCCCGGGCGAGGTAAGGCATTTTTACGAAGCCCGTGCCGTACACCCTTTCGCCTTTCGGGATATCCTTACCCAGCCACTTGATATAAGCCACGATGGCGCGCATCTCGCGGCTGCTGTCAGGCACGGCCCGGCCGTTGAGGCTGCGCTCCATGCAGTCGGCCACCCGCTGCTCGATGCCGACCATGGTGCCCGAGCGGGCGCGTAGCTTGGGATAGGTGGCGGCCACGGCCTGGTAGTTGTTGGCGAAACCTTGGGTACCGGATTGCAGGTGGCAGTTCTGGCAATTCATGCCGTTGGTGAGGTGCGCTACTGCGCCCTGCGGACCCAGGTACTGCGCCGTGTGCGCTATCAGGGCCCGCCCGTAGCGAATCTGCTGGCCCGGTCCCGTGCGGGGCAGGGTGGCCGTATCGGGGGCCGCCGTGGCCGGCCGGTGGTAGCTGCCGGTGGGCGGGGCGCCCATATTTGCCTCATCGGTTGCGGCTACGGAGGTAGCCGGGGGGCTGGCTGGCCAGTAGAACTGGCTGACCATCAATATACCAATCAGAACCAGTGCTGCGCTCAGCAGGAGCAGCAGGTGGGTAAGCCGGGATAGCTGCCGGCCCAGGTCTTCCGATGGCTTCATGACTAGCTTCTTGAGGGGGTGAAGGAGAACGTAACGCAGTAGCGGCCCTCTTACATGGGCAGCTTTTCGCGCAGGGCACTGTAGGTCCAGGTGCCGGCCAGGGCCGCTAGTACCAGCACGGCTGCCGAGCCCACGCCACTGCCTAGCTGGGCGAACAGCGGGCCGGGGCAGGCGCCCGTCAACGCCCAACCCAGGCCGAAAATGGTGCCGCCAATCCAGGTGCCGTGGTTGTACTTCTTGTCGGCCAGGGTAATCTCTTCGCCGTTAATCGTCTTCAGGTGGTTGCGCTTGATAAGCTGAATGGAAGCCAGGCCCATGACAATGGCCGAGCCAATGACGCCGTACATGTGGAACGCCTGAAAGCGAAACATCTCCTGAATCCGAAACCAGCTGATAACTTCGCTCTTGGTCAAGACGATGCCGAACAACGTTCCCAGCGCTAGGTACCTAAGGGTTTTCATGTCGATTAAAGTGAGGAGAGATGGGGGCGGGTGGCCAGCAGGCGCACCACGGCGGCGGGTCAAATGTGATACGCGCCTTCGTGCAGCACCACGTTTACTTCGCGGTTTTCGAGTAGGTGCAGGGCGGCAAAATCCTGGGTCAGGGCGGCCGGCTCGTAGAGCAGTTCTGCCTCGCGCGGCCCGCCCGAGGCAAGGCCTAGCTGCCGGGGGCTGAAGGCTTCGAGCAGCAGGTGGCCGCCAGGAGCCAGGCTGGCCGCGGCCGCCGCGTGTACGGCACGTCGGGTGACCGGGGCGAAGTGAGCGAAAATCAGCCCAATGGCTTCGAACCGGCCGGGCTGCTCCCAGGAGAGGGTCGTCAGGTCGGTTACCTGGTAATCCAGGTGGACCCCCTGACTACTGGCCAGACGCGCGGCCCTGGCGCGGCCCTCGTCGCTGAAGTCGATGGCCGTCACCTGCCAGCCCCGGCGGGCGGCGTATACGGCGTTGCGGCCTTCGCCTTCGGCCAGCAGCAGCAGGCGGCCGGGCGTGAGCTGGTCGAGCTGTCGGCGGAAATACCCGTTGGGCTCGGTGCCGTAGGCGTATGCTTCCGCTTCGTAGCGGTCATTCCAGAAATCAGCGGCAGGTTGGGCAGCGTTCATCAGCAGCGGCCGGCTTAGTAGTGAAACAAGAACGGATAAATTACCCAGGTCATGAGCAGGCCCCCCGCAAAAAAGCCGATGACGGCCACCAGCGACACCCACTGCAGATTTGACAGCCCCGAGATGGCGTGGCCTGAGGTACACCCGCCGGCGTAGCGCGTACCGAAGCCTACCAAAAAGCCGCCCAGCACCAGGAATACCCAGCCTTTCCAATTGGCCAGGTTGTCGAAGGCAAACAGCTCGCGGGGCAGCAGGCCCGAGAAGTCGGTTAGGTGCAATTGGGTGCGTAGGTCGTGCATCGTTTCGGGCGAGATGCCCACCGTAGCCGGGTGGCCCAGCACTTGGTAGCCGAGGAAGCCGCCGAGGGCGATGCCGAGCACGAACCACAGGTTCCAGATTTCGGCGCGCCAGTTGTAGGTCAGAAACGGAATGCCGGCCGGCACGCAGGCCGCGCACACATGGCGCAGCGAGCTGCTGACACCCAGGGCCCTGTTGCCCATGAATAGCAGCGCCGGTACGGTGAGGCCAATGAGGGGCCCGGCTACGTACCAGGGCCAGGATTGGTGCAGGAAGTCAAGCATGAAGCGAAGCGGTAAGTGGGTGGCCCGCCCGAGAAGCGGCCAATCACCTGGAATAAGAAAATTAGCGGGTGAGGGGATTGGGCCAGTCAATGACACCGCCGAGCAGGTTGCTCACCTGCGCAAATCCGGTTTTGGTCAACTGCTCAGCCGCTTTGGCCGAGCGTGCCCCGCTGCGGCAGTACACGTAGGTGGGCTTGGTGTTGTCGAGGGCGGCCACGCGCTGGGCAAAGTCGGGGGCCGTCACCTCAATATTTACTGCTCCGGGCAAGTGGCCCTGGGCAAACTCGTCGGGCCTACGCACATCCACGAGCACCGCGCCGGGCTGGCGCAGCCCAGCGGCAAACTGGGCTGGAGTCAGGTTCTGGTAAGCAGGCGCAGCGGACTTCAGGAAATCAAGCATGAGTGAGGAAGCAAGAGGACAGAAAAAGGATTCGTAATTATACGGTCCAGCACCTCGAAAGGTGGGTTATGGGCCAGGCTCAGAAGGGATTAGCGGCCGATGATGGCCGGCTGAAAGGTTTTGACTGCCTCGCTCAGGTCGAGCACCGCAATACCAGGCATGGCCGGAGCCACAATGCTGCTGCCCGCTGCCGAGCGGTAGCCGCCGGCGCAGTGTACCACTACGGGCTTATTGGTCGGAATCTCGGCGGTCCGCTCGCGCAGTTCGGGGAGCGGAATGTTGAGTGAGCCGGCGAATAGTGGCTCGTGCACGTGCTCCGAGGGGTTACGGATGTCGACGATGGTGTAGCGCTTGGGATGCGCACGAAAAGCGGCCACGTCGAGTTTAGGCAGGGTGGCGGCCTGCGAGGGCGTGCCCACCAGCGCGCCCTTAATTCGGGACTCATAGCCGATCTTGGCGGCTTTTTGAATCAGGTCTGCCAGGTTCTTTTCGTCGGCAGCCAGTAGATAAAAGACTTCTGCCGGGCCCACGATGGACCCCAGCCAGGTTTCGAATTTGTCGCCTTGCTGGATGTTGATGGCCCCTGCCAAGTGGCCTTGCTTAAACTCGGCCTCGGGGCGGGCATCCACGACGACTACGCCCGGCTCCAGGGTAGTACCGGCGGACAGACGCGGCACCCGCGCCAGGCTGGTGCCGTAGGCCGGCGCCCCAGCCTTGTTCAGGTCCACATCGTAGCCGAAGTACTTGGGAATGAACGGCTGGTCGGCCAGCAGCTCCCGTACAAAAGCTTCTTCTGACTGCGGGCGCAGTGCGTAGTTTCCAATTTTCTCGGCTCCGATGCTGCTACTGCTGGCCGTGTCAGTGGCTTTGCTGCACAGCGAGCCCGCGCCATGCGCTGGATACACCACCACGTCGTCGGCCAGGGTCATCAGCTTTTCGCGGGTTGAGTGGAACATCTGCCGGGCCAGTTCCTCGCGCTTGGCCGTCATATTGCCGGCTTTCTCGCGCAGGTCGGGGCGGCCCACGTCGCCGATAAGTAGCGTGTCGCCCGTGAATACGGCCACATCCTTGCCCTCCCGGCTGAGCACGGTGCTCACTGAGTCGGGCGAGTGACCCGGCGTATTCAGGGCCCGGAAGGTAAGCTTGCCCACCGTAAAGGAGTCACCCTCGTCGAAAGCCTGGTGCGGATAGTCGGCCCCCAGCAGCTTGCTTACGCGGATGATGGCGCCAGTAGTCTGCGCAATTTCCACGTGCGATGATACAAAGTCGGCATGGGGGTGGGTTTCGAGCACGCACACGATTTTTGCGTCGTGAGCTTGAGCAAAGTCGTAGTAGGGTTGCGGGTTGCGGGCCGGGTCTACGAGCACGATTTCGTGGGCGCACTCGCTGAGAATGGCGTAAGAGTAGTGGGCCAGGTCCTTGTCTTCAAACTGTTCGATTTTCATGACCAAAAACGGAGAATTGACGAAATAGGAGAACGTAAGTGGGTGAAGTAGTTCAAATTAAGCGTGGTGAAACAGCAGCTCTTTAGTTAGGATAAAGGTGCCCATGGCCAGGGTGAACCACCCAAAAGCGGGCTTAAGCTTGGCTCCCGGGATGAAGCGCGCCAGGTAGGTCCCCAGCACAATGCCGCCCAGTGCGAAGGTTAGGAAGCCCAGCAGAAACGGCCAGTCCATGGCGCGCCCCGCGCTCAAATCGCCGGTGAAGCCGATGAGCGAGTTCAGGGCGATGATGACCAGGGAGGTACCCACGGCCAGCTTCATGGGCAGGCGGGCAAAGAGCACCAGCGCCGGAATGATGAGAAAGCCGCCGCCGGCCCCCACGAAGCCCGTAAGCAGGCCCACCACCGCCCCGATAGTGAGTACCAGCGGGTAGTTGGTGGCCGCCAGCGGCGCGTCGTCGGCCGCGGCGGCCGTTTTGCTGCGAATCATCGACGTAGCCGCCGCCACCATCAGCACAGCAAAGGCGACGAGCACCAGCAGGTCTTTGGTAAACACCAGGTGGCCAAGGGTGAACAGCTCGTGCGGAATGGCCGGCACCAGCACCTTGCGGGTCAGAAATACCGTTAGCAGCGAGGGCCCCAGGAACACCAGCGCTGTGGGCAGCGCCACCAGCCCCTTGCGGAAGTAGCCCGCCGTCCCCACCAGCGAGGTCGAGCCCACGATGAAGAGCGAGTAGGCCGTACTCAGCACCGGGCTCACGCCCATCAAATACACCAGCACGGGCACCGTGAGAATGGAACCGCCCCCGCCCATGATGCCCAGGGAGAGGCCAATGAAGATGGCCGCGAAATAGCCGAAATAATGCATCATGAGGAGGGAGGATGTCGTATGAAATTATGAAAGG
>JANPOR010000022.1:0-15679 GCA_031428075.1 Hymenobacter sp.
ATCGACAACGCCAAGCAGGAAAGCATCGACACCATCCTGCGCTACGCCGACGAAAAAGTGGCCGGCCGGCTGGAAAAACTTTACGTGACGGGCTGCCTCTCGCAGCGCTATAAGGACGAGCTGGAAATAGAAATCCCGCAAGTGGACGCCTACTTCGGCACCCTGGAATTGCCCCAGATGTTGAAGGTACTGAACGCCGACTACAAGCACGAGCTGGTGGGCGAACGCCTCCTCACCACGCCACGCCACTACGCCTACTTCAAAATCGCGGAGGGCTGCAACCGGCCCTGCTCGTTCTGCGCTATCCCGCTGATGCGCGGCCAGCACGTCGACCGCCCGATGGAAGACCTGGTGAAGGAAGCTAGCCGCTTGGCCGCTCAGGGCACTAAAGAGTTGATTCTCATTGCCCAAGACTTGACTTATTATGGCCTACAAACCTATGGCGAGCGCAAGCTGCCCGAGCTGCTACGCCGCCTTTCCGACGTGGCCGGCATCGACTGGATTCGGCTGCAATACGCCTATCCGTCGCAGTTTCCGCTGGAAGCCCTGGACGTGATGGCCGAGCGCGCCAACATTTGTAAGTACCTGGATATGCCCTTGCAGCACGGCTCGGATAACATGCTGAAAATCATGCGCCGTGGCATCACGCGCCGCCGCACCTCGGAGCTGGTAGACACCATCCGGCAGCGGGTGCCGGGCATTGCGCTGCGCACTACGCTCATCGCCGGCCACCCTGGCGAAACCGACGCCGACTTCGACGAGATGTACGAATTTGTACGCCAGACGCGGTTCGAGCGGCTGGGCATTTTCACGTATTCGCACGAAGACAACACGCACGCTTACACGCTGGAAGACAGCGTACCGGCCGGAATTAAGCAGGAGCGCGCCGACGCCATCATGGAGTTGCAACAGGGCATTTCGCTGGAACTGAACGAGGCCCGCGTGGGCCAGACCTACAAGGTACTCTTCGACCGCAAGGAGAGCGGGCACTTCGTGGGCCGCACCGAATTTGACTCGCCCGAGGTGGACAACGAGGTGCTGGTGCCGGTAGAAAAGAACACATTTGTACGCTTGGGTGACTTTGCCAACGTGAAGATTACGTCGGCCACCGACTTCGATTTGTACGGCGTGCTGGCCTAAACCGCGGCTTAGCCCGAATTTGGGTCGGGGCCCTGGCGCAAGGTTAATTTTTTTGCGAAGAGGCAGCCCATCGGCTGCCTTTTTTGTTTAGTCCCGACCTTCGCCGCCCAGCAGGACCCCGCATGGGTTGCGCCGGGCCTCAAACTGCGAAATCCGCTTAACTCGATAACTCCGTGGTTCAGAACCTTTCCTACGCCGAAACCGGCGCGTTCTCCAGCTTATTAACCGATTACCTAGCCCAAAAGTCGGAACTGGCGCCTTTTTACCACCGCTGGCCCGCGCTGGAAAACTTTGCTGCCCAAATCGAAGAAAAGCAGGCCACCTACTCGCCCGAGGCGCGGCAGCGGCTGGTGAGGGCCCTGCGCGCGCAGTTCGCCGCCGGCGAAGCGACGCCCGCCGTGGCGGCGAATATCGAGCTGCTAGAAAAGGTCACCACGTTCACCGTTACCACCGGCCACCAACTTAACCTGCTCACGGGGCCCTTGTACTTCGTGTACAAAATTGTGTCAGTCATTAAGCTGAGCCGCGAGCTGAAGGCCGCCCATCCGCAGTACGATTTCGTGCCGGTGTACTGGATGGCCACGGAGGACCACGATTTCGCCGAAATCAATCACTTCTCGCTCTTCGGCAAAACCTACCAGTGGGACGCCGCCGGCACCGGGGGCCCCGTAGGCCGCCTATCGCTCGACGGCCTCAGCGAGCAGCTGCTGAGCCAGTTGCCACCCGAAGTACCCGCGCTGTTCCGCGAAGCCTACGCCGGGGCCTCTACGCTGGCCGAAGCTACCCAGCGGCTCGCCGACAGCCTGTTTGGCCAGTACGGGCTGGTGACGCTCGACGCCGACCGCCCGGCCCTGAAACAGGCCTTGGTGCCGGTGCTGGAGCAGGAAATCCAACACCAAACTTCCAATGCCGCCGTGCAGGCCACCAACGCCCGCCTCACCGCCGCCGGCTACAAGCCGCAGGTGTACTCGCGGCCCCTGAACTTATTCTTTATCACCGACCAGGGCCTGCGCGAGCGGCTGGAGCCCGACGCCAACGGTGCCGACTGCGTGGAAGTGACCGTGCGCAACACCGCCCGATGTCATAGCCAAGAAGAGCTGCTCGCCCTGGCCCGCCAGCAGCCCGAACGCTTCAGTCCCAACGTAGTGCTGCGGCCGCTGTACCAGGAAATTTTACTGCCCAACCTAGCCTACATCGGCGGGGGCGCAGAGGTAGCGTACTGGTTTCAGCTCAAGGACGTATTTGCGGCATTTGGAGTGCCGTTTCCCATCGTGCTGCCCCGCAATTCGGCGCTGTACGTGAGCCGCGCCAACGCTGGCAAATTGAAAAAGCTAGGCCTGAGTACCACCGATATTTTCCATTCCCTGCCAGATTTGAAGAAGCAAGTTGGAGTCGCCATGGGCCAAGAAGAAATCAGCCTCAGCGAGCAGCAGAAGGCCCTGGCCGCCACATTCGAGCAAGTGCAGGCCCTGGCCCAGCGCCTTGACGCCTCACTAGTACGCACTGTGGCCGCCGAAGCCCAAAAAGCCGCCGCCAGCCTCGCCGGCCTCGAAAAGCGCCTCAGCAGAGCCGCCGAAGCCAAGCACGAAACCGCCTACGCCCAGCTCGCCGCCATCAAAGACAAACTCTTCCCCAACGGCGGCCTGCAAGAGCGCACGGACAACGTGCTGAGCGTGCTGATTAATAATCCGAAATTTATTGACCAGTTGATTACGGCCTTTGAGCCGCTGGCGCTACAATTTGCAGTGGTGGAGGAAGCATAAGGCTACTGTTCTCTAACGGAGTATTATCACGGACATGAAGGATTTATCTTTTATCTCTGCTCTATTCTTAATTCGGCTGAATGGATTTGGCCAGCAGATTTCAACTCAAGATTATGAGCTGTATACTGACATAATTCGAAGTGAATCCAGAGCGTCAACAGCCACCATTGTAGTCGAACCTGTTTAGAAAGTCGTTTTAGACTTGATTTTTCGCAAGAAGAGGACGACGAATGCGAGCCAATGAAAGGCCAGCCAATTACCAACGCTAGTTTCACAGCGCACGAGAAAGGTTCTGAAGCTGTCGAGCCCGGCGTTGGCGTGTTCGACCACGGCGCGCCGGCGGTAGAGTTCGGGGTCAAAGAAGGTGTCGTCGTCGGTTTGCCAATCGGTGGCGCGGCGG
Source organism: Hymenobacter sp. (assembly GCA_031428075.1). GTDB lineage: Bacteria > Bacteroidota > Bacteroidia > Cytophagales > Hymenobacteraceae > Hymenobacter. The sequence goes on from JANPOR010000022.1 coordinate 3,304, forward strand.
TTGCGGGCGATGTTGGCTTCGATGTTGCGCGTGGCGCAGGCCTGGCGTAACTCGGTAGTATCAAAGGCGCTGCCAGCGTTTAAGAACAGCCCGGCCACGGCAATACCAGCCGCTTCGAGCAGCATGCACAGTACCTCAAACAAGGCCGCCAGATGAAAGCTGTCGTGGTGGTTGCCCGCCTGCGGTATGGCACAGGCCAGGGGCTGGCCTTGGTTATCGGCCAGGAACAGGGCCGTGGTGGCGCGGGCCTTTTTGCGCCCCTGCTAGCCCACGGCGGCCCCGCCGTTTTTAGCCGGCGTGTGGCTGCCGTCGAGCTGCACGCTCAAACAATCCAGCCAGCGCTTATTCCGACGCAACCCGGTCAGCCACACCGTTTTCCACGACCCGTCTTTGCGCCACGCGTTGAACCGGGCGTACACGCCTTGCCAGGTCAGGGCCGCGCCGGCAAAGAACTGTTTGACGGGCAGATAGCGCCACTGGCAGCCGGTTTTGAGCTTGTAGCGCATGGCCTCGAGCAACTCGGCCGGGTCCACCCGGCTGGGGCGCCCGTTGCGGGACTGGGTCAGGTGGGGCAGGATCCAGGCACGAATAATATCTTTGGGCAGGGCTTCCATAAAGCAGGTGAAAGGAGGTGGGTCGCACCCCAAATTTCGCCCGTATTGTGGGGGTCCTTTGCGTTTCTGTTTACCGTCGGCTACTTTTTAAACAGCTTCGTCATCAAAGAATTGGTAAATGAACAAGACTCTAAAATAATTGCTTCCGCATTCAAAGACAATGATTTAATACATTATCCAGCCTCTCGCATGAGTTTCAATTTGACTCGGCGAGCATAAATGCTTTAGAGCCTGTTAAAAATCAGAGTTTTCGAGTGCTTATCCCGCTGAAACAGGTCAGAAATGATCATTTATCTTAGATAATCAGAGAGGGTCGACGCGACAAAAGAGCTTTCTGATGCCGCAAATGGCATCTCATAACATAGTGTTTCGCTAATTTTTAACAGGCTCTTAGATAATTATTTTATTCGCAACACTTCTAGAATAACTCTTGAAAATAAGTTTTCGATTTCAGTTCCTCTACAACTCATTACAAAAAAGGCCTTTGATAACTATCTAAAAGAGGATATTGTCAAAAGTTGGATGCGCTTTTATAAGGCTTTCCCGGGTTCTGAAGAAATCTTCGAATTTTCGAGAATCACCTATTCTAATTCTAAGGGCAGAGCGGTTATTTACCGTGCAATACGTCGCAGTGGCTTGAGTGGCAATGGGGTTTTACTTATTTTTGAAAAAGTTGGCAGTGAGTAAAAAATGAAATACAGCTTTAATTTGTGGTATAATTGGTTTCTAGCGACGAGTAAAGGACCAAACAACACTCATAGAGCATACATTTTGGTTTGTACCAAACTCGTCTTGCGACGCGCTGCCCTGGCCCGCCGCAGGGCCCTGACGGCAGATGAAGTGACCAGCCGCAGCGCACAGCTGAGCGCGCAATTATTCCAGCATTTTGCCGTGGCTGGGTGGCGCTGGCTGCACGTGTTTCTGCCGCTGGTTACCAAAAAAGAGCCCGATACCTGGGCCATTATCCGCCGCATCTGGGCCGAAGAATTGCCCGTGCGGCTGGCCGCGCCGGTGATGCAGCCCGACGGTGTTTCGCTGAAACATTACGAGTTAACCCCGGCCACGCAATTACTACCCAACCGCTGGGGCATTACGGAGCCGGCTGAAAGCCCGGCGGCCGAGGTGGCCCCCGCTGCCTTCGATGCGGTGCTGGTGCCGCTGCTGGCCTGCGACGCGATGGGGCAGCGCGTGGGCTACGGCGGCGGGTTTTACGACCGGTTTCTGGCGCAGTGCCGGCCAGGCACGGCGTTCATCGGGCTAAATGCGCTGGACGAGGCCCCCGCCGGCCGCTTGGCCAACGCGCTGCCCACCGATGTGCCGCTCACGGCCCTTATCACGCCCAACGGCGTGTGGCGGTTCTAATCTTTAAAGCGCGCTGGGGCGAATAGAAGCTGTTTAGAACGTCATGCTCATCTGGCGGCCACGCAGCGAAGCATCTCTACTGCGACAGTAAATCAATCTGTTAAGTTGGTCAACGGGAGAAATACTTTGACAAGCGAACGCCAGACGAGCATGACGGGCAAACCGACTTCCAAAATAGCTTCATAGATGTAGTTGTGGTAGCCATAAAGAAATAGACTGTCTGCCCATAATATGCAATAAGTTAATATAGCGGTGCGTTGAAAGTTCATCTTTCACTCATCTTTCGCATTGCCATGGCCCCTCCCGAACCGAAAGCCTCCGCTCCCGCTCCCACCGGCCGGCGACGAAGCAAAAAAGTTACGGTGGGCCGCGCCATGGTCCCGAAAGTGAACGTGACTCTAATGCTCACTTTTTTCCTGCTGACCACGGCATTCGCCAATCCTTACTTGACGCAGCTGACGGAGCTGGAACATGCCCGCCCGGCTTACGTGGACGATGCAGACGCGCTGACCATCATCCTGGGCAAGAACCACTGCGTGCATTACTACCTCGGCTAAACCAGCCGGGCAACAGTGTACTGCCGGGCGCCGTGCTGAAGATCAGCACTTGGGACGCGCCTGGCTTTCGCCAGCTGCTACTCGACCGCCAGCGCCACGACCCGGTAGCGGTACACATCAAGCCCGGACCCGGCTCGCAGTACCCGGACGTGGTGGCCGTTCTAGCCGAGATGCGCCGCACCAACCAACAGCAATACGCCCTTGCCAAACTGACCCCCGACGATCTCACCCTTTTAAAAACCGCCGCGTTATGATGACCAATGCTCAGCTAGCCACGGCCAGCCTCGACGACATCGTGTTTGATGGCCGCAACCAGACCTACGGGGCCTACCTGCTCCGCCGCTTCTACCAGCGCCACGTGACGCGGGCGCTGCTCATGGCGTCCACCCTGCTCGGACTGTTTGTGTTTGCCCCGCTCACCGCGCAATGGCTGCGCGGGCCGCTGCCGGTGGTGCCCTTAGCGGTTGTTGGCGGTGGGATCATTGTAGAGCCGCCTCCCTTGGCGGACGAAGTGACAAAGCCGGTGGTGCCCCCGCCGGCAATTCACCCGCCGCGCCGAGTAGCAGTGCCCACCGTTCGGTTCACGCCGCCCAAGATTGTGGAGGATAACCGGCAGGTGGAGGAAATTGCCAATCAGGATGAGTTGGGCCACGCCACGGTTGCCGCCGCGACGGTCGTAGGCCCAGCAACCCTTAACCCAGACGGCCTGGCCCCCGTGGAAGGCCCCGCAGCATTGGGCGACGTGATGAAACCCCAGGTTTACCTCTCCGTGGAGCAGATGCCCGAGTTGCCGGGTGGCGGCGGCACGGCGGCCATCGTGGCGGCCATTCAGAAGGCGGCCCGCTACCCAGCCCTGGCACTGGCTAACAGCGTGGAAGGCCACGTTTACGCCAGTTTCGTGGTGAACGCGCAGGGCGAAGTGACGGACCTGAAAATTGTGAAGGGCCTGGGCTCGGGCCTCGATGAGGAAACGCTGCGGGCCATCGGCAAGCTGCCGCACTTCATCCCCGGTAAGCAGAACGGCCGAGCCGTGAGCGTGCAGTACACGGTGCCAATTTCTTTTAAAATCAGCAATTAACGACTTAGCTCGATTCGAAAGAAAAGCCCCTGAGCATGCGGTTAGGGGCTTTTTTATGTCTAAAAACAGCATCCCCATTCACTCATTCACTCACTGACAAAATGCGCGCCTGGCCCCAGGGGGCGATGCGCACCTGCACCCGCAACGGCCGGGGGGCCTGGTCCTGGCGCAAGGGGCTGGCGGCGGGCACGTAGTAGCGCTCCAACCCGTAGCGCAGCCCCAGCGTGCGCGGAAACACGTCGGTGACCCAGCCGCGCAACACCGCTCGGCCGGCCGCGGCGGGGGGCTCCTGGGCAAATACGCCGAGCACGGCGGCCGGGGCGGGACCCTCGGCGGGGGCCAGTAGCACGTACACGCCCTGGCGGGTGCGCGGCGCGACCGGGCCCCGCCACTGGGCCATCGGCACGATGCCCACGGCGTAACGTAGGCGCACGAAGTCACCCTGCGTCAGGGTGTGCAGGTCGGCGGGGGTGGCGGCCAGCACCACACCCTTGCCCAGGGCCGTGGTGGCGTAGCCCGCCCCGGCCACCCCCAAAATATAGAGCACCTGGGCCCCCACCAGCAGCCGCAGCAGCAGGGCAATCCGACGCGGGGGCGCGGGGGCGGCGGGGGCTTGGATGGGGGCCATGGCGTTTGCTTGAAGGGGTAATTAACCGAAATGTGCCGGGCGAAACCGGGCTATTCTTTGGGGGCGGGGGCCTCGGCGGAATTTACGGCGGCCCCAGCAGCGGCCAGCACCTGGGCGTTGCGGCGGCGCAAATACCAGCTCAGGCCCAGCAGTAGCACCCCGCCAAGCAGGAAAAATAGCGACTTATCCAGGAACGCCCAGGTCAATTTAAAATACGCCACCATGGTAGCCCCTACGAACAGCACCGTGCCCAGGGTGAGCTGCTCGGCATCGCCGGAGCGGTGGGCCCGTATCAGCACCGAGCCGGCGTGGGCGTAGAGCACCACCAGCGTGGCCACGGCCAACGGCAGACCGCCCGGCAGGTAGAACCCCGGCAGCAGCAGAAGCCAGTCGGGCAGGGTGTCGAGGCGGCCCCTGGCTTTTTTACCCAGCACCGACAGGGCCAGCACCGCGCCTAAGGCCCCGAGGTAGGCAAGCAGCGGCGGGCGCAATAGCCCGGCGTAGGCGTCGGTTTCGCCAAACAGCGCCAGGCCCAGGGCAAACAGGTAGGCCGCCACCAGCGGAGGGCCCTGCGCGGTGCGGCCGGCGGCCCGGTCAGGCTGCCAGTCGCCGGCCGCGTACACGAGCATAGCCGGCACAAAGAACCAAGTAATTTTGGCGTGGGAAAGCGCCACCCACAGCGCCACCTGCCACAGCAGGCCGGCGGCCAGCACGGTGCTCAGTAGGCCGTCGGGCCGCCGCCACCACAGGTAGCCCACCCCGCCGGCCACCAGCGCCGCCGTGGCGTAGCTGTAGCTGCCCAGCGCCTGGGTGCAATAGGTTTGCACCACCGCCCCGATGAGCACCGTGAGGGCCGCCAGTATCCGGCTGCGGTGGGCGTAGGCCAGGGCCACCCCGGCTATTACCCAGGCCAGCAGCCCGCTGATGTCGTAGCCCACCAATTGGTACGTCTGGCTAATCAAAATGATGCTGACGCCGAACAGTACCAGGCCCAGCCCCACCAGGCCCCGACCCAGGCTGCGGTTGCCGCGCCGCAAAAAGTAGTGGCCCGCCGCATAGGCCCCCACCAGGCTGCCCAGCAGCAAGGCCAGGCGCGCCACCGGCGGCAGGGCCGCCCAGTTAGCAGCCACCAAGCTTAGGGCGCTCAGGGCCACCAGCAAGCTGCCCAGCAGCGGCAACAGGCCCACGGCGGGCACGGCATCGGGCGGGTAGCGGGCCAGCAGGCGCTGCCGCTGCGCCTCCGTGATGAGGCCCTCGACCACCCAAGCGGGGCTTTCCGTATCGAGAAACTTGTGCGACAAGCGGTGAAGGAGCGAAGAAGTGGATTCGTGAAGACGCGGAACCGCCCCCAATAACGCAAAAAACGCGCGAGCCGACGCGGTTTGCAGGCCCGCAGCCCGCGCCCGGCTGCTGGTAGGGCCCGCCTCGGGGCCCGCAGGGGCAGCCTCGGTGCCGGTAGCATCTGCCCCGCTTCTAGTAGGCCCGGCAACGGTTCCCGTAGGCTCAGCAGCTGTGCCCGTAGGCCCGTCCACAGCTCCAGCAGGCTCATCCAAAGCATCTTTCCGGCTTACCGTTGCACATTATCGGCTTTTGAGGAAAATTTCCTGGACGTGGTGGAATGCGCCCGCCGGCGCGGGGGCCCCAGCCAAACCGCCGGTACGCGGGCGGCTCCCACGGTTTCCGCTTGGCCGTTGTCCAGCGCTCATTCACTCCTTCACCGATTTATTCCTTGGCTGCCCGCGTCATCTCGCGCTTGCCGGGGGGGCCCGGCAGCTTTTCGGTGCGCCAGCCGGCGGCCCGCAAATTGCGCCGAAACTGGCCCTGAGCACAGTAGCTTACCAGCACGGCCCCCGGCGCGGCGGCGGCGTAGAGCCTGGAGAAAACCTCCGCCGTCCACAGCTCGGGCTGCTTTTCGGGGGCGAAGGCATCGAAGTAAATCAGGTCGTAGTGGCCGGCGGGCAGGGCCGCGTCCTGCACCGGGGCCAGCATTTTGGTGAGGAGGAAGCTAGGGGCCAGCGGGTGCGTTTCGTTCCAGGGCCGGGCGTGAAGTTTCGCAAACAGGGCCCCGGCCTCCGGCGACTGGCCGGCCCATTCTTTGGCTAACTCGGCCACCACCGGGGGCGGCAGCGGCCGGGTTTCGAAGCCGTCGTAGGCCACGGCGGTCCCGGCCGCTTGCGCGGCTTGCAGCGTTAGTAGGGCGTTGAGGCCGGTGCCCAGGCCTACTTCGAGCAGGTGCAGCGGGCGGCCGCCGGGCCGGCCGCACCCGGCTTCGAGCACCGGCCCTAGCCCGGCCCGGATGAACACATGGGCCGACTCCTGCCGGGCCCCGTGGCGGGAGTGGTAGTGCTCGTCCAGGGCCGGCACGAACAGCGTGAGGGAGCCGTCCGCCGTCACCCGTACTTCTACCTTTGGCGCGTCAGAAATTGGTTGCTGATCATTCATTTGCTGATTCATTCCTTCACTCCTTCGCCCATTAAAATGGCCCGTGTAAAAGTAACCTTGCCCGATACCTTCGCCATCACCGCCGAAATCCCCGTGCGCATCACCGACCTCAACTACGGCGGCCACCTCGGCAACGATGCGCTACTGGGCATTTTGCACGAGGCACGGATGCATTTCCTACGTTCTATCGGCGTGCCCAACGACTACGATGTCGTCACCAAGCTCGGCCTCATCATGGTCGATGTGGCCGTGGAGTACAAGGGTGAGGCCTTCCACGGCGACGTGTTGCGGGTGCAGATGGCGGGCGTTGACCAGAACAAGTACGGCTTCGACGTGGTGTACTACGTCCACAACCAAGGCGGCAAGGAAATAGCCCGCGCCAAAACCGGGATGCTTTGCTTCGACTACAACACACACAAGCTGCGCCTGCTGCCGCCGGAATTGGCGGCCCAGGTTTGCTGAGCGGGCCATCCTTTCCTAAGTGCGCCATGTTTCGCCTCCTGCTGCTTACGGCCCCCACCGCCATTCCTGATGAGCCCCGCCTGCTGGCCGACCTGCTGGCGCTGGGTCTCGACGGGCTGCACCTGCGCAAGCCGGGCTGGCCGGCCGGGCAGCTGGAAGCCCTCATCCGGGGCCTGCCCGCGCGCTATTATCCGCGCCTCGTCTTGCACGAATACCCCCACTTGGTGCGCGCCTACCGGCTCGGCGGCTTGCACCTGACGGGCAGCCGGCGGGCAGCGGCCGTGCGCCGCCCTGGGCTGCTGCCGGGCCAAACGCTTTCTACTTCCTACCACACGCTGGCCGAAATCTGCCGGCACCGCCGCCGCTACGACTACGTATTTCTCAGCCCCATTTTTAACAGCATCAGCAAGGCCGGCTATGCGGGTGGATTCAGCTTGCCGGAGGTGCAACCCGTGCTGCGGGCCCTGGCCGCCCGGCCCGGCTACCGCCCACGGGTGCTGGCGCTGGGGGGCATCGACGAACACACCATCGGGCCGGCACGGCAGGCAGGTTTCGCAGGCGCGGCCGTGCTGGGCACCATCTGGCAGAGCCCCGACCCAGTAGCTACTTTTCGCACCCTGCAATCAATGATCAGCTAAGGTATTGCCCAGGGAGCACACCGCCGCCAAGCCATTTGACCGGTGGTGCGGGGCTTGATGCCTATCCAAGATAGGCCACAAAAAGAACGGTTATGCTTTACTTCGTTCAGCATGACGGCTTGGTTGGACAGGCTCTCAGCGGGTGAGGGCGGTCAGGGTGGCGTCCCAATCTTTCCACACGGGCTCGTAGCCCTGGCGGCGCAGCATGGCAGCGATATCGGCCGGGCTGCGCTCATCAGAAATCTCGAACTGCTCCAGCGACTCCGGAGCCACCACGTAGCCACCGGGGTTAGTCTTCGAGCCCGCGCTGATGCTGGTGATGCCCAGCTTTACTACGTGGTCGCGGAAAGCGGGGCTTTCGCGGGTCGAAATCGACAATTCTACTTCCTCATTTAGCAACCGGTAGGCACAAATCAACTGCACCAATTCCCGGTCGCTCATCTCCACCTTGGGCGACAGCTGCCCTTCGGCCGGCCGCAAGCGCGGGAAAGACAAACTATACTTCGTTTGCCAATAGGTGCGCTCCAGGTAGCCGAGGTGCAGGGCGGTGTAGAAACAGTCGGTCCGCCAGTCTTCGAGCCCAATCAGCACGCCGAGGCCCATTTTGTGGATGCCGGCCCGGCCCAGCCGGTCGGGCGTATCGAGGCGGTAGTGGAAGTTCGATTTTTTGCCCTTGGGGTGGTGCTTTTTGTAGTCGTCCTGGTGGTAGGTTTCCTGGTACACCAGCACCGTGTTCAGGCCTTCGGGAATGAGGCGCTCATAGTCCTCCTGGTCCAGCGGCTGCACTTCCATGGAGAGGTGGGCGAAGTGCGGGCGCAGCGTGCGGAGGGCCTTTTCCAAGTAATCCACGCCCACGGTCTGGTTGGCCTCGCCCGTCACGAGCAGCACGTGGTCGTAGCCCCAGCCTTTCAGCACGGCTGCTTCCTGCAGCATTTCCACGCTGCTCAGCGTCCGCCGGCGGATTTTATTATCTAGGCTGAAGCCGCAATAGGTGCAAATATTCTGGCACTCGTTCGATAAGTACAGGGGCACGTACAGCTGCACCGTATTGCCGAACCGCTGGCGCGTGAGCTGGTGGCTGAGCTGCGCCATCGGCTCTAAGTACGGAGCCGCGGCGGGCGAAATCAACGCCTTGAAGTCCTCCAGCGTGCGGCGCGGCGCGGCGAGGGCGTGTGCCACATCCGCCGCCGTTTTGGCGTAGATACTGGCTTTGATTTCGTCCCACGGATGGGCTTCAAAAACGGGTCGAAAGCTCATAGAAAATTCTGTAACAGGCATTTTGTCGTTGCGCTCGCAATGCAGTGGAGCGCGCAACGACAGACAATTAGAACTTAGTCCAAAAAAGCCGTGAGCGGCGAGCTGGCCACGGCCTCCGCCAGGGGCCCCGCCAGCCGGGCCTCGTAGGCCATGCGCCCCGCCTCCACCGCCAAGCGGAAGGCCGTGGCCATTGCTACCGGCTGCCCGGCCACGGCAATGGCCGTGTTCACCAGCACCGCGTCGGCGCCCATTTCCAGCGCCGCCGCCGCGTGCGAGGGCGCGCCGATGCCCGCATCCACCACCACCGGCACCTTGCTTTGGCCAATGATAATTTCCAGGAATTCGCGCGTCAGTAGGCCTTTGTTGGAACCGATGGGGGCCCCAAGCGGCATCACGGCCGCTACGCCCACTTCTTCCAGCCGCTTGCACAGCACCGGGTCAGCGTGGATGTAGGGCAGCACGACGAAACCCAGCTTCACCAACTCCTCGGCAGCTTTCAGGGTTTCTATTGGGTCGGGCAGCAGGTACTTGGGGTCGGGGTGAATTTCGAGCTTGAGCCAGTTGGTTTCCAGCGCCTCGCGGGCCAGCTGCGCGGCAAATACTGCTTCCCTGGCCGTGCGTACCCCCGACGTATTGGGCAATAAGTTGAACTGCGGGTGCGACAGGTGCCGCAGAATGTCGTCCTCTGCGTCGGCCACGTCCACCCGTTTCAGGGCCACCGTCACCAGTTCCGAACCCGAGGCCAGCAGGGCTTCTTCCATCAGCGCCGACGCGCTAAATTTACCCGTTCCGGTGAATAGCCGGGAAGTGAAGGTGCGGCCAGCAATGACCAAATTTTTATTTAACATGTTGACTAAATAAGATTTACAGCCGATAGTTGCTTGATGAACAGCCGTGCTGCTTCCGAAGGGTTGCTGGCTCCGCCAATGGCACCGGATACCGCTACGCCGTGCAAGCCCGTGGCCGACAAGGCTTCCACATCAGCCAGCATGATGCCCCCAATGCCCACAACGGGCAGGGTAATCCTGGCCTCCTGGCACCGCCGAATGATTTCGGCGTAACCCGCCAGCCCCAGAGTCGGGCTCAGCTTTTCCTTCGTTGGCGTGAAGCGAAACGGGCCCAGGCCCACATAATCAACGCCGGCCGCCGCCAGCCGCTGCACGTCGGCAAAGGTGTTGGCCGTGCCGCCGACGATGAACTTCGCGCCCAGCATGGCGCGGGCTTCGGCGGGCGGCATGTCGGCTTGGCCCACGTGTACGCCCTCGGCCCCAATTTCCTGGGCCAGGCGCGGGTTGTCGTTGATGAGCAGCACGGCCCCGTGGCGGCGGCACACGGCCTGAGTGTCCAGGGCCAGCTGTTTCCAGGCGGCGTGGGGCTGGTTTTTCACCCGGAGCTGTACCCAGCGCACGCCGCCCTGGCAGGCCAACTCGGCCGCCTCGGGGTTGGTAGTGATGTAGTGCAGGGCGCTGATTTTCATGATTTCCTACCCGTTGGAATGATACCCCAGCAGCGTGTTGTTGCTGGCCAGAAACGCGGCGGTGTAAGCTTTACCCGCCCGGCAGGCGTCCACCAAGCCCTGTCCCTTCGCCAGCTGCGCCAGCACCGCTGCCGACAGCACGCAGCCACTGCCGTGCTTCTCGCCGTGCGGCAGCCGCGCCGCCGAAAACTCGTGCCGCTGCCCGCCGGCAAACAGCATGTCCGTTGCCAGGGCCCCTTCGTCGTGCCCGCCTTTCAGCAGCACCGGGCAGAAGGCGCTGACTGTTTCGGCCGCCGCTTCGGCCGAGGCGGCGGGCCACAGGCGCAGTATTTCGGGCCGGTTGGGGGTGATGAGGGCCATCTCGGCGCACAGGGTCCCCAGCAATTCACGGTCGGGGTTGCGGTGGAATTCGTAGCCGGCCGTGGCGCGCAGCACCGGGTCCCACACGAGTTGCAGGCGCGAGTTTTGTTCTTTGAGCCAGCCCACCAGCCCCAGCAGCCGCGGCAGGCTTTCGACCAAGCCAATTTTCACGAAATCAACCCGAAACCGCGCGAACAGCAGGCGGATTTGGTCGTGGATGTCCGCCGCCGAAACCCAGCTCACCCGCTCAAACGACACGTCGTTCTGCACCGTGAGGGCCGTGCAGACGCCCAGGCCGTACACGCCGCTGGCCTCCAGCGTTTTCACGTCGGCCAGCAGGCCGGCCCCGGCGCTGGGGTCAAAGCCGGCAATGCTCAGGGCGTAAGGACGGAGATTAGGCATTGTGCTTTATCAAAACGTCATGCTCATCTGGCGTCCGCGCAGCTACAGATAAATCTCACTGCCCTTGTTCACGAACTCGCGCGACTTCTCGGCCATGCCCCTGGCCAGCACTTCGCTGGCGGTAAGGTCTTGCTTGGCCGCATAGTCGCGCACTTCCTGCGTAATTTTCATCGAGCAGAAGTGCGGGCCGCACATCGAACAGAAGTGGGCCACCTTAGCGCCTTCGGCAGGCAGGGTTTCGTCGTGGTACTCGCGGGCCGTATCGGGGTCGAGAGCCAGGTTAAACTGGTCTTCCCAGCGAAACTCGAAGCGGGCCTTGCTCAAGGCGTTGTCGCGGTACTGGGCCCCTGGGTGGCCTTTGGCCAAATCGGCGGCGTGAGCGGCTATCTTGTAAGCAATGACGCCGTCTTTCACGTCCTGCTTATTGGGCAGGCCGAGGTGCTCCTTGGGCGTCACGTAGCAGAGCATGGCCGTGCCGAACCAACCAATCATGGCCGCGCCGATGGCCGAGGTGATGTGGTCGTAGCCAGGCGCGATGTCCGTCGTAAGTGGCCCCAGCGTGTAGAAGGGCGCCTCGTGGCATTCCTTCAGTTGCTTGTCCATGTTCTCTTTGATGAGGTGCATGGGCACGTGGCCGGGGCCCTCAATCATCACCTGCACGTCGTGCTTCCAGGCAATTTTGGTCAGCTCGCCCAGCGTTTCCAGCTCGGCAAACTGGGCTTCGTCGTTGGCGTCGGCGATGGAGCCGGGGCGCAGGCCGTCGCCCAACGAGAAGGCCACGTCGTAGGCCTTCATGATTTCGCAGATTTCCTCAAAGTGCGTGTAGAGGAAGCTCTCCTGATGGTGCGCCAGGCACCACTTGGCCATAATCGAGCCCCCGCGCGACACGATGCCGGTCACGCGCTTGGCCGTCATCGGCACGTAGCGCAGTAGCACGCCGGCGTGGATGGTGAAGTAGTCGACGCCCTGCTCGGCCTGCTCGATGAGCGTGTCGCGGAACAGCTCCCAGGTCAGGTCTTCGGCCTTGCCGTTCACTTTTTCCAGGGCCTGGTAAATGGGCACCGTGCCCACCGGCACGGGGCAGTTGCGGATAATCCAC
>JANPOR010000023.1:0-8159 GCA_031428075.1 Hymenobacter sp.
CCTCGATTTGCAGGCGCATTACGTCGCCGCACTCGGGGGCCCCCACTAGGCCGGTACCGACGTTTTTCTTGCTCTTATACAGCGTGCCCACATTGCGGGGGTTGCTGTAGTGGTCGATTACTTTATCGGAATAAGCCATGGCTTTGATTAATTGGTTGTCAATTATGGGTGCTCAACTGGCAGTTTATGGAGCGTTTAGCTTCGAATTAGCTGCCGACTGAAAATCAATGTTCGGCCCACTCAATCTTGCTGAGGTCGATGCCTTCCTTGTGCATTTCCCACAGCGGTGACATTTCGCGGAGCTTGGTGACGGCCTCTTTTACGTGGTTGATGGCGTAGTCGATTTGCTCGTCGGTGGTGAAGCGACTCAGGCCGAAGCGCAACGAGGAGTGCGCCAAATCGTCGCTTAGGCCCAGGGCCTTGAGCACGTAGCTGGGCTCCAGCGAGGCCGAGGTGCAGGCTGAGCCGGACGATACGGCCAAGTCTTTGATGCCCATCATCAGGCCTTCGCCTTCCACGTACTTAAAGCTGATGTTGACCACGTGGGGCAAGCGGCGTTCCACCGAGCCATTCACGTAGGTCTCTTCCAGCGTCATCAACTCAGCTTGCAGGCGGTCGCGCATCACGCTGAGACGAGCCGCGTCGGCTGCCATTTCCAGGCGGGCCAACTCGCAGGACTTGCCCATGCCTACGATGCCGGGCACGTTAAGGGTACCTGAGCGCATGCCGCGCTCGTGGCCGCCGCCGTCCATCTGGGCCGTAACCTTGACGCGCGGGTTCTTGCGGCGTACGTACAAGGCCCCGATGCCCTTGGGACCGTACATTTTGTGAGCTGTGAAGGCCATGATGTCGATGCCATCGGCGTTCACATCCACTGGAATCTTACCAACGGCCTGCGTGCCATCAGTCATAAACAAGGCCCCGTGCTTGTGGGCGATGGCGGCAATTTCGCGGATGGGCTGGATAGTGCCCGTCTCGTTATTGCCGTACATAATGGTCACCAGAATCGTCTCGGGTGTCATAGCTGCCTCCAGATCGGCGAGGCTGATGAGGCCTAGCTCGTCCACGGGCAGGTAGGTCACGCGGCCCCCGATTTTCTCGAGGTGCTTGCACGTATCGAGGATGGCCTTGTGCTCGGTGGTAGTGGTAATGACGTGGTTACCCTTCTGAGCGTACATTTCAAACACGCCCTTGATGCCGAGGTTATCGCCTTCGGTGGCACCGCTGGTGAAGATGATTTCTTTCGCGTCGCAGCCGATGAGTTTGGCAATTTGCTCGCGGGCGTAATCGACGCCTTCCTCGGCAGCCCATCCAAAGGGGTGGTTGCGCGAAGCGGCATTGCCGAACACGTCGGTAAGGTAGGGCATCATCGTCTCTAGTACCCGCGGATCGAGGGGCGTAGTAGAGTTGTTATCGAGGTAAATAGGGAGCTTGAGCATTGCGCAAGAGCGGTTGTTGACAGAGGAGGGGCCGGCAGTGCGCCGACTGGCTATAGAACACCGTTTCGAGATAAACGGTTTTCTTTGGCCCCACAAAAATAGACACATTCCATACAATAACGGCTCTGGCCTTTTTAATGCTCACCAACCTCGAACACCTTGGCCTGGCCGTGCCCGATTTGGCCGCCGCCACGGCCCTTTACACCCGCCTGCTTGGCACGGGTCCCTACAAAACAGAGCACGTGGCCAGCGAGGCCGTCGATACCGTTTTCTTTCAGGTAGGAGGGTCCAAAATTGAGTTGCTGGCTGGCACGGGTCCCGAAAGCGCCGTCACGAAGTTCCTGGAGAAGAAGCCGGCCGGCATCCACCACGTGGCCTTTGAAGTAGACGACATTGCGGCCGAAATGGACCGGCTGCGGGCCGAAGGATTCATTTTGTTGAACGAAGCGCCCAAGCGTGGGGCCGACAACAAGCTCGTGTGTTTCGTACACCCCAAAAGCGCTGGCGGCGTGCTGGTAGAGTTATGCCAAAGCATTGCGGGCGCTTAGTCGGCGCGAGCCTTTTCTTTCTAATTCATTCGCCATGAAACATTTCCAACAAGAAGTAGACGCTGCCGTCGATGCGCTGCTGCTCCAGCAAATCATTCTGTACCCCACCGATACCGTGTGGGGCCTGGGCTGCGACGCCGAAGTGCCCCCCGCCATCGAGAAATTGTACAAATTGAAGGGCCGCGAGGCCGGCAAGCCTAGCATCGTGCTGGTGGCCGACCGGGCCATGCTGGCCCGCTACACCACCGATGTGCCCGCCAAACTGGACGCGGCCCTGGCCGCCCAAACCCGCCCCACGACGTATATCCTGCCCGCCAGCCGCGCCGTGGCCCCCGGCTTAGTGGGGCCCGATGGCACCGTGGGCCTGCGCATCGTGCAGGACGAGTTTTGCTTCAAAGTGGTGCGCCGCCTGGGCCACGGCCTAGTGTCTACGTCGGCGAACAAGCCCGGCGAACCGGCCCCCGCCGTATACGGCGAAATCGATCCGGTCCTGCTGCGCGGGGTCGACTACGTGGCCAACTGGCGGCGCGACGACACCACCCGCGTGGCCCCCTCGCGGGTGGTGCGCCTGGGCCCCGGCGGAGCCCTCGAAGTGGTGCGCGAATAGCGTCCGTAGCGTGGACCCTGCGAAGCCGCGTCGCTGCCCAGTCATCGGTAAGACGAAGTCAGCGCCGTAGACTGCGAAATCTGCGCTACTGCCTTGCTTGGCCGGGCCAGTGCCAGGTGCGCAGGTCGCTGCTCCAGGCCAGGCCGATGGAAGCATTTTTGTCGAAGTCGCCCTGCTCCTCAGTGTGGGGCCCTGAGCCGTGGAAAAACATCAGGTATTGGCCGATGCCGCGCACGCCGCGCAAGTCGAGCACGGCCCCAGCAGTGAGGCGGCCCCGGGCCCAGTCCCAGCCCGGCTGGTCCTGGCCCAGGGTGATCAGGGGCCCCCAGTCGGCCCAGTGCTGCAAATCGGTAGAGTACTTGATGTTGATGCCGTTTTTGGGCGAGTTGAACAAGTAGTAGCCGTCTTTTTCACGTAGCACGCACACGTTCTCGCCCGATTCGGCTGAGCCGGCGAACGTCCAGTTTACCAAGTCGTTCGAATAGGAGTGGCTGACGCCATTTTGCTTGTAGAAGACCCAAAACTTGCCTTTCTCATGTGGATCGGCTAGCAAGTACGGGTCAATCATGCGGCCCAAGCTTCTCTCGTCTACGCCGGGGCCCTTCACGCGCATTAATTCTGGGGCGCTCCAGTGTTCGAGGTCGGGGCTGCGCATGAGGAAAAGGCGGGCATTGCCGGTGCCGAAGCGCGGCATTTGGTCGGCGGTGTAATTGGGGCGGGGGTAAGTTTGCAGGCATAGCACCCACTCGCGGCCGTGGCGGATAACGTTGCCGGGGCTGGAAAAATCGAGGTCTTGGTTGCGCTCAGTAATCTTTTGGGCCGGCGTCCAGGTTTTCAAGTCGCGGCTTTTTGCAAAGGCTACGTAGGAATATACCCGGCCGTCGGCCTCGGTTTCGACCAGCGTGAAGTAGAGGTAAAACGTGCCGTGGTGGTAGAGAACGGCGGGGTCGCGGTAAGCCGTCTTCGCATCGCCCCGCAGCAGCACCGGCGACGGCAGGGCCCGCAGCCGGGCGGGCTGCGCGGGCGCGGCCAGGGCCCCGCACAATAGCAGGCTCAGTAGGTATTTTGAAAACTTGGAGTTCATCAACTGAGAACTAAATTAACTAAACAAAGTGTCAGCATGACGATCATATTGTCACGACATCTTTCTCACTTAATCGGGTCGATTTTGATGGCCGCCAGCTGCTGCGGAAACGCCGATTCGCCCAGCGCGCCGCTGATTTGCAGGCCCGCCACGGCGTGACTCTCCAGAGCGTGGGCAAAATAAGCGGGGCGGTGGGGCCCCCAGCGCACTGAGCTGCTGCGGACGATAATGCCGGTGGCGCGGTCGAAATAAAAACCGGACGTGGGAGCTTTGAAAAGCTCGTCCTGCGTGGCGGGGCGGCGGTCGTACACGCCGCCGGGGTAGGCGGTGGTTTTGTTGAGCTGCACGTCCACTTGGTCGAAGTAGATGCCGGCGACCTGGCCTGCCTCACCACTCACGTAAATGCCGTTTTCGCTGCGGCACTTAACGTTGCTGAAATAGATGTCGCGCACCGCGCCTACGGGGCCCGTGGTTTGGCCGGATGGGAAGCGCCAGTTGGGGGCCCCCGGGCGGCCGGCGGGGCGTCGGAAGGCAGTCACGTAAATCGGCTCGGCCCGGCCCCACCAGCCCTCCGAAAAGTAGCGCGACTCGATAATGAGGTTGGCAAATACTACGTCCGTCACCGTGCCTTCGTCGCGGTTTTGGATGCCCACGCCCCGGTTACTGCCCGCAATCAGACAGTTGCTGACCACCACGTGGCGGATGGAATCGATATTTTCGGAGCCGATTTTGAAGGCGCACGAGCGCGAGGTGAGCGTGCAGCTGGCCACGGCGATGTTCTCGCAGGGCCCGAACTCAGCGTATTCGCGGCGGTTTTTGAGGCAGATGGCGTCGTCGCCCGATTCGATGCGGCAGTTGCTGATGCGCACGTCGCGGCAGTGGTCGAGGTCGATGCCGTCGCTGTTGGGCACGCGTTGGTCGTTGCGTACCGTCACGTCGGAGATGGCCACGTCGGAGCAGCCCGCTAGGTGGATGTTCCAATACGCGGCGTTGCCAACGGCCAAGTCGCGGATGCGCAGGCCGCGCACGCCCACCAGCGTCAGCACGTGGGGGCGGTGGTCGGGGCCCGGCTTAACGGCGTAGATGTCGCCGGTGGCGGGACCTAGGAAAGCCGCCGCGTTGCCGTCGATGTTGCCGCCGCCGCACAAAGTAATTTGCTCGGCGCGGTCGGCGCTAATCCAGCGGGTGCCCTCGCTGGCGTTGGCTCCGAACGCGCTGGTGGTGTACTTGCTGAGGTCGGGGTGGGCCAGCACGCGGGCCCCGCTTTCGATGCAAAATTCAACGTGCGATTTTAGGGCGAACGGGCCGGCCAGGTAGGTCCCGCCGGCTGGCACTAGCACGCGCCCACCGCCAGCTGCGGTGCAGGCGTCGATGGCGCGTTGTAGGGCCTTCGCGTCGTCGGCAGTGCCGTCGCCCATGGCACCGAAAGTGCGGACGTTGAACACCTTGGCGGCCTCGGGCCCTGGAGCAGGCAGGGCCGCGGCAGACGGCAAAACCGGCGGCGCTACGGACCGGCAGCTCAGTAGCAAAGAACCCAATAGCCCCAGTAAGGGCCCCCATAATTTGATGCGCATACAGTAGAGAAAGGGTCCGAATGCCGGGCTCCCGCAAGGTACGCGCGCGCCGAATTTTTGGACCCGGCGCGTGCCGAAGCAGCGCCCACGCCCGACCTTTGCTAGCATGAACACGCCTGAACTGCCCGATTTGCCCATTTTTCGCACCATCGCCGACGCGGCCGGCGAACTCGGCCAGCCCGCTTATGTGATTGGTGGCTACGTGCGCGACTTGGCCCTGGGCCGCGCCAGCAAGGACATTGACGTGGTGACCGTGGGCGACGGCATCCGGCTGGCACAGGCTGTGGGGGCCCGGCTGAAGGGCCGGGGCAAAGTCACCGTGTTCAGGAATTTTGGCACAGCCATGCTGCCCACGAAGGAGGCCGGCGAAATCGAGTTTGTGGGGGCCCGCAAGGAAAGCTACCGCACCGAATCGCGCAAGCCCGAAGTCGAAGAAGGAACGCTAGAAGACGACCTGGCCCGGCGCGATTTTACCATCAACGCGCTGGGGTTGAGCCTAAACCCGGAGGATTTTGGGGCCTTGGTGGACCACTACGACGGGATGAAGGACTTGGCCAGCCAGACCATCCGCACGCCGCTGGGGCCCGATGTGACGTTTTCGGACGACCCACTGCGCATGATGCGTGCCGTGCGCTTCGCTTCGCAACTGGGGTTTGATATTGAGCCCGATACGTACGACGCCATCGGGCGCAATAAGGAGCGGATCAAGATCGTGTCGCAGGAGCGGATTACCGTTGAGCTGAACAAGATCATCGAGTCGCCGCTGCCCAGCTACGGTTTTAAGCTGCTGTTTCAGACGGGCTTGTTGCATCTTATCTTTCCCAAGATGGCGCAGCTCTATGGGGTAGAAAAAGTGGGCAAGCACGCTCACAAAGACAACTTTTACCACACCCTGCAAGTCCTCGACAACGTGGCCGCGGCCAGCGGCGATCTGTGGCTGCGCTGGGCCGCCGTGCTGCACGACATCGCCAAGCCCGCTACCAAGCGCTATTTTCCCGCGCAAGGCTGGACGTTTCATGGCCACGAAGACAAGGGGGCGCGCTGGGTGCCGCAGATTTTCGCCGACCTGAAATTGCCCCAGGGCGAGGAGATGCGCATGGTGCAGAAGTTGGTGCGCCTACACCTGCGCCCCATCGCGCTGGTAAAAGAAACTGTAACCGACCAGGCCGTGCGCCGCCTGCTCTTCGAGGCCGGCGACGACATTGACCGGCTAATGCTGCTCTGCCGGGCCGACATTACCAGCAAGGACCATGAGCGAAAGGCCCGCTATTTGCGCAATTTCACGGAGGTAGAAGAGAAGCTGAAGGAAGTGGAAACCAAGGACCACCTGCGCAATTTTAAACTCGTCATCACCGGCGAAATTATCATGGAAGCTTTTGGCCTCAAGCCTTCTAAAGAAGTGGGCGAATTGAAAAGCGCTGTGCTCGAAGCCATTCTTGACGGCCACATCCAAAACGAAATGGCCGAAGCCTGGGCCTTCCTGTTGCAGCAGGGGGCGGCCCGGGGGCTTCGGCCGAAAGAAGGCTCATTTCACTCACCAAACTGAGCACTTCTTTCTCGTGTTTTGGGTTGCCGGGACAATAGATGCGGAAGCTGGCAGCGAGGTTGCCCGGTCGGGCCGCCGCGGGTGCAAAAAGCTCCACCTGTAGCCCGGACTTACAAACGCCGGAGGCTGGAGACCCCGATAGCGTCCACTTTCACGGTTTTGGGGTGGCCGCTGTAGGCCACTTCGCTGGCCCCCACGGCTTCGCCCGTGAGGGTTTCGCTCACGTTAAGGCGGGCTTTGCACGCCCCAACCAAGTTCACGTTGGCGGTGCGGGTTTGGAGGTTGGCCCCGGCCAGTTCGGAGGCCCCGGCGGCATCGAGGGAGAGGTCGTCGGCGTGGCCGGTGGCGGTGGTGCGGCAGGGCCCGGCCAGCGACAGTTTCAGCGTGCCGTAGTTGCCGTTGAGGCGCAGGTGGCTCATGCCGGCCTGCTGCACCTGCAGGCGATCCTGGCGGTCGAAGCCACCGAGGTCGCCTTGCACGCCGCCGGCCAACTCCAGGCCGTCCACGGCCGGCATCTCGATGCGGATGAGCACTTTCTCCTCGTTGCGGCTCCAGTCTTTGCTGAAAAAGCCGGTATTCCGGGGCTTGATGCGCAAGGTGCTGCCGTCGCGCTCCACGCGCAGGTCGTCCAGGTTGTCGCGGTCGCCGCCGGCTTCGATTTTGAAGGCGTTGCCGTGGCGTACCACCACGCGGTAGCCGCCGGCCACGCTCACCCGTGTGAAGCCGTTTTCGCTGAATGAGCGGCGGCCGCTGCCGTAGCTGCCCAGGTCGGTGTCGAAGCTGGGGGCCCCGCCGTAGTTCAGGCTGAGGCTGCTCTTGCTGTCGCTGTTATTGTTGTTGTCGCCGTCATTACTGCTGTTGCCGTCATTATTGCTGTTGTCGCCGCTGTTGTTGTTGGCGTCGCTGTTATCGTTATTATTAGCCGATGTGGGGCAGTCGAGGCACTGGAAGTGGCCGCTGGGCAGCAAGCGGGCACGGTGGGCTTCGTCGCCTTCGGGGCGGCGGTTGCTCTGGAAATTGTCGTCTTCGAGGCTATTGATGAACTCCCGGGTCAGGCGGTAGTTTTTGTCGAGGGGCAGGTGCAGGGTCAGTGTTACTTTCTGGTTGCGAAAGGGCGCGTCGTTGGCCAGCATAAAGCCCCGGTCCAGGGTCAGCACCGAGTCTTTCTGCGTCAGGTTGTACTGCACCGTGGCGGCGGCCTGGCGAGCGGCAGCGGTTGAAACACCAGATGCAGTTACTTTCTGTTCGATAAAGGGGGCCTTACCGCTATCTGCTGGGGCTAGGCGCAGATGCACGTCCTCAAAAAAATTGTCGCCTTCCTCGCGCACGGCCAGCACCATGCCGCGGCCAGCCATTGGGGT
>JANPOR010000024.1:0-2187 GCA_031428075.1 Hymenobacter sp.
CCCTGGCCACCGCGTGGCCGTGATGGGCTTGGGTGGCCTGGGCCACATGGCGGTAAAATTTGCCGCTGCCCTCGGTGCCGAAGTAACCGTGCTCAGCACCTCGGCCAACAAAGAAGCCGACGCCAAGGCCCTGGGGGCCCACAAGTTTGTGGTGACCAAGGACGACGCGCAACTGAAGTCGGTGGCCAACTATTTCGACTTCATCATCAACACTGTATCGGCCCAGCTCGACATGGCCACGTACGTGAACCTGCTACGCCGCGACGGCACCATGATTTTGCTGGGCGTGCCCACCGAGGCCCCGCACATCCACGCCTTCAACCTCATTGCCAAGCGCCGCCGCATTGCCGGTTCGCATATCGGCGGCATTGCCGAAACCCAGGAGATGCTGGACTTTTGCGCCGAGCACAACATCATGTCGGACATTGAGATGATTGACATCCAGCACATCAATGAAGCCTATGAGCGCATGCTGAAAGGCGACGTAAAGTACCGCTTCGTCATCGACGTAGCGTCGTTGAACTAACAGCCGGCACGCCGGTCACTAAAGATCCCCGAAGCTGAAAAAGGCCACTGCTCGCAAGCAGTGGCCTTTTTCAGCTTCGGGAAGTACTGCTTACGCTCTCTCGTATGGGCGTGGCCACGGCGGGCGCTTCAGTTTTTGCTGAACAGGTAAGCGTCTTGTTCCAGGAAGGGATTTACCCGCAGCTCCAGCGTTTTCACGCCCGTGGTACCGGCCCCAAAAGATGCCGGGAAAATGCCGTAAGCGGGGTTAGAATACGTGGTACGGAACTGGTCGCCGTCCATGTAGTCGAGGGTGGCCAGCAAGCCGGGGTGGTGCGAGAAATGCACCAGCAGCTGTTTCCCGTGGAGCTCGACCATAACGGTGCCGTACACTGGGTTGCGGTAGGTGCCGATATAGGCGCGCAGGTCACGGGTGGGGCGATCTTTTCGTTCCACACGGGCGTTGAGGTCGGTCAGGTTGTGGCGGCTTTCCTCCCGGCCGGCCCGGGCGAGGGCATACAGTTGCCGGCTGCGGTCCACGTAGGGCACGCCCAAATAAGCGTCGAGCAGTTGGTAGCGAAGGGCCTCAAAAAAGCTCTGGTTGTCTTGGTTGGTGAGTACGGCCAAGCCCAGGCCTTCCTCGGGCACGAAGCACACGTTGGTCACGAAGCCGTTGGCCCCGCCGGTATGCCAATAAATCTGCCGGCCGTTGTAGTCGCCGGCAAAAATGCCCAAGCCATAAGTAGAAAAATGACTAGGTAAAAGCGCTGATTTTGCCGTCGATACGACCGTGTTGGCCATGCGGGTACGGCGCAGCGTGGCCCAGGGCAGCACTTGGCGGCCGTCGTAGCGGCCGCTGTCGAGCTGGAACCGCAGCCAGTGTGCCAGGTCACCGGCGCACGACACAAGGCCGGCGGCCGGGGCCAGGTTGTCGATGTGGTCGAAGGGTAGGGCCACCAGCGGCCCGAAAGCGTTGGAGTAGGGGCGGGCAATGTTAGGCCGCTGAGCATAGCCAGCCGTGAGCGGATAGGTGTGAGCCATGCCCAAGGGCGTGAGCAGGCGTTCCTGTACCCATTCTTCCCACTGCTTGCCGCCCAGCACCACCGGAATGATTTCGCCGGCCGTCAGGAAGCCCGAGTTGCAGTAGCCATAGGTTTGGCGGAAAGGGTTGACTGGCTTGAGCGTGCGCATCTTCGCCACAATATCGGCCCGGCTGAGGTCGGAATTCCAGAACGTGAAGTCGCCCTGAAACGTCTTGGTGCCTAAGTGGTGGCTTAGCACGTCGCGAATGCTCGCCAGCTTGGTGCTGGTTGAATCGTAGAGGCGGTAGCCGGGCAGGTACTTGCGTACCGGGTCGTTCAGGTTCAGGCGCTTTTCCTCTTCGAGTTGGGCCAGGGCCGTGCCCGTGAACAGCTTCGAGTTGGAAGCAATCATGAATAAAGTGTTGGTATCGACGGGCTCGGGCTGGTCTACGGCCCGGACCCCGAAGCCCCGCGCGGCTACCACCTGCCCGTCCTTCACCACCACCACGGCCAGCCCGGGAATATTCCAGAGGCGCAGCCCGCGCTGCACGTAGACGGCTAGGCTGTCGCGCATAAACCGGGAGCCGACCGGACGAGGTTGGGCCGCTGCTGGCCGGGCCAGTAGCAAAGCTGTCAGCCCGGCTAGCAGGCTACGGCAGAG
>JANPOR010000025.1:0-4533 GCA_031428075.1 Hymenobacter sp.
CGCTACCAATTGGCCCCCGCCCAAATCACGCGCTGGAAGCTGCAGCTGCGCCAGCAAGCCGCCCAGGTTTTCGCCGAAGTGCCCGCGGCCGTTGCCCCGGCGCCCGACGTCGAGCCGCTCTACGCCGCCATCGGCCGGCTGCAAATGGAAAACGCGCTGCTAAAAAAAAACGCTGGGGCCATGCCGGTAGCCCAGCAACGCGCCCTGGTCCAGGCGGCCGACCCGGTCGCGGGCTCGGGGTGGCCGCCCGTTGCCAGGCCCTGGGGCTGGCCCGCAGCAGCTTCTACTACCGGCCCCGCGGCGAAAGCGCCCAGAACTTGGCCCTGATGCGCCTGCTCGACGAGGAATTCACCCGGCACAACTTCAAGGGCGTGCTCGGCCTGCGCGACCACCTGCGCCTGGCCGGCCACGCCGTCAACGAAAAGCGCGTGCGCCGGCTCGTGCGCCTGATGGGCCACGGGCCGGTCTACCCCAAGCCGCGCCTGTCCGTGCCGGGCCAGGGCGCGACGCCTTACCCGTACCTGCTCCGGGACCGGCCGGCCACGGCCCCCAACGAGGTCTTGGTGCCGCCGGGGCGGCACTGCGAGCACCGACATCACCTACGTGCCCATGGCCAAGGGCTTCCTCTACCTGGCCGCCGTGCTCGACTGGCACGCGCGTTACGTGCTCAGCTGGCAGCTCTCCAACACGCTCGACGTGGGCTTTTGCCTGCAGGCCCTGGCCGACGCGCTGCGCCACGCCCCGGCCCCGCACATCTTCCACTCTGACCAGGGCAGCCAGTTCACCAGCCTCGCCTACGAGCAGGCCCTGCTGGCCGCCGGCTGCCGCATCAGCCGCGACGGCCGGGGGCGCGCCACCGACAACGCCTTCATCGAACGCCTGTGGCGCACGGTCAAATGGGAGCACATCTACCTCAACCCCGCCGACGACGGCCGGCACCTGCACCAGCAATTACACGCGTACTTTGCTTACTACGACCAGCGCCGGCCGCACCAAAGCCTCGGGGGCCAAACGCCCGCCCAGGTCTACCGAACCAACCCAACATTCAAGCATCAACCTGTTTCTTAACACGCCCCGCTAAACTGTCCAGTTTTTGGGGAGTAGTACAGGCAACCACTTCGTAATTTGAATTAGTAGTACGCTTTCATGCTTGTATTATTCTGGGGATTGTTGTGCCTCGTCCTGTGCGCGTCAAAAGTAAAAACTTCGCCGCGCGTCGTGGGGTTGGTAGCGCTGCTGTGTGGGCTAGATGTGCTAGCAGTAATGCTGCCGGTCTGGTGGCACCCCCTCAGCTTCGGCCTCCACATGAACTGGACGGGCAAGCTGCTTAGCATCTTGCTGTGCTTGCTCGTTATCTACGGCTGGCGGTTGGTCAGCCCCCAGGAAGTGGGGTTGGTTAGGCCCCTTGCGGGCTCCTGGCGCATCGTAGTACCAGTGGTACTGGTTTTTGCCTTAGCAAATTTTGCCGGGGGTTTTTTCAATCGCCATCATCACACTCCACCGAGCTGGGAGGGGCATTTATATGAGCTTACCGTGCCAGGAATCGCGGAGGAACTGTTTATGCGAGGCGTTTTTCTGGGCTTGTTGAGTCGCGTGTTCCCGCGTACGATTCCCTTTTTGGGCACGCGCACCAGTTGGGGTGGCATTGCCGGGTTAGTACTATTTGTGCTCGCGCACGGCCTGTCTTTCACGGGACCGCTAATGGTTCTTCCGCAAACCCATTTCTCATGGGATTTGGCGATGACAGCCGTATATGGTATCCTCTTCCTCTGGGTGCGTGAGCGCAGCGCCTCCTGCTGGGCGGCGATGGCAGCGCACAACCTGACCAATGTGGGCCTGTATATGGGTCTTGCAGTGCCGTAGGAGCGCAGTAGTCGTTGCTTAGCTTACCCGTCGAATGGCGCTTCTATTGCCTCCTCGTCAACTTCAACGTTGCATGTTTACATATTATACAACGACGCCTTACAACTTGTACAATTAAGGGAGTAGTAATAAATGGCCTAGTGGCTCAACAAGGTGCAGTGGCTGTTGCAGAAGTAGGTGGCTGACCAGCGGTACCTTGGGTCTATGCAGGGCCGCAAGCAGTTCACCGATAAAGTTGTCACGCGCTTTCGCTTGTCCGAGCGCGTGCCGCCCCACAATCTCTACCGCCGCCTAGCGGAGCTCCTGAACTGGGATTTTCTCTACGCCCACACCCGGGTCCTGTACAGCCACACGGGGCAGCCTTCCCTGGACCCCGTGGTCTTCTTTAAGCTGATGCTGGTCAGTCGGCTGGAAAATTTGGTCAGTGACCATCGCCTCATCGAGCACTGTAGCTTGCGGCTCGACATCTCGTATTTTCTGGGCTACGAGGTGGACGAGGACTTGCCCTGGCACTCGACCATCAGCCGCACCCGCCAGTTGTATCCGGCCGCCGTGTTCGAGCACCTTTTCGACCACGTCTTTGCCCAGTGCGTGGCCGCTGGCCTAGTAACGGGCCATACCCAAGCCGTGGACTCGGCACCGGTCAAAGCCCATGCCTCGCTCGAGAGCCTGTGCGAAAAGCAGCCCGCCGAAGCTCCCACCCCTGTTCTGCACGTGGCCGGCGGGCCGGTGCTGGCTGGCTCGGCTGCTCAGCCAGCCGCGCTGGTCTCCAGCCCGGAGCACCACCTGCGCCGGGTTGCCACTTCCCACGCCCGCTACCTGCGCCGCCCCAGCGGACCGCTGGGCTCCCGCCGCCCCCAGGCGCGGCTACTGAGCAACAAATCGCCTTACAGCCCCACCGACCCCGAGGCCCGCATCTCCGTTAAACCGGGCAAAGCTCGTGCTCTTAACTACCTATGCCGCATGGCCGTGGACGAGGGCAACGGCGTCATCAGCCACGTCCAGGCTGACTTCGCCGACCGGCGCGACAGCGTGCTGTTGCCCAGCCTAATCGAGCCGCTTCCCCAGCGGCTGTTAGCCAACGGCTTGTTTCCACAGGATGTGGTGGCGGACACCAACTACTCCAACGGCGTGAACTACGCCTTGCTCGAAGCCCGCGGTATCACGCCCTGGATTCCCGTTTTTGGCCAGTATAAGCCCGAAATCGAAGGCTTTACCTATGATGCCAAGGCGGACTGCTTTACCTGTCCCACCGGCAACCAGCTGCCTTTTAAGAACTTCGACTCGGACCTGGACGGCCGGCTCAGCAAGCGCTACGCCGCTTCCCCCCGCGATTGTCGGCAGTGCGCGCGCAAGCCAACCTGTGCCCCAAAAAGTAAGAAGCGGCAGCTCATTCGCACGGCCCATGCGGCCCACTACCGCCGCGCCCTCATGCGGCAGCAAAGCCGACTGGGGCAGCACATGCGCCGGCTGCGACAGCGCACGATAGAACCGGTATTCGGAAGCTTACTGCAGCACTACGGGATGCGCCGCGTGAACACGCGGGGGCGCAGCAGTGTCCACAAAACGATGCTGCTGACCGCCATCGCCTTTAATCTCAAGAAGCTGCTCAAGTACCAGCCGAAACAGGTACTGCGCCTGGCCATCGCCCTGCCAGTACCGCCTGGGAATCAGTTTTTGCCCTGCTGGAGAAAGTGTCACAGCCGGCAGTATCAGTTGGGGAACAGAAAGGGAAGGAGGGGTAGGAGTTCTGCAACAGCCACTGCACCTTTCGGAGCCCCCTCCCCTGCCCCAGCTCGATCGGCAGAAAGGCTCCTTTTAGCGGGTCAAGAAGTGGGCTCCGAAAGTTTTTGGCTCGTATGTTTGTGATCCATACTTCTTGAGCCATGCAGCACACCTTCGGCTACGCCCGCGTTTCCGCCAGCGACCAAAACCTCGACACCCAGCTGGACGACCTGACCCGGGCTGGCTGCTCGCGCATCTTCCAAGAGAAGGTCTCCGGTACCAGGACCCGCAGCCTTGCCCTCGATGAGCTGCTGGCCGCCGTGCGCGAGGGCGACGTGGTCGTGGTGAATCGGCTGGCTCGGCTCGGTCGCAACACGGTGCACACCATTCAGCTGGTGGAGGAGTTCAACCGCCGCGGCGTGCACTTTCGGGCGCTCGACCTGGGCATTGACTCGCGCACGCCGGCGGGCAAGATGATTATCGGCGTATTCAGCTCCTTCAACCAGTACGAGCGGGAGAATAACCGGCAGAAGAGCCTGGCCGGAATCGAACTGGCCAAGCAGCAGGGCAAGCACCTGGGGCGTCCGGCGGGGCGCGATGCCGGGAAGCTCGCCAAGGTGGCCAAGGCCTTGCAAAAAGGCTTGTCCGTGGCCGAGATTGTGACGCTCACCGGCATCAGCCGCGCCAGCGTCAAACGCTACCGCAAGCACCTGCAGGCCGCACTCACTTAAGGGCAGGACGGGCTTAGCGTAATTTTCCTGCTGCTATAAGAAGGCCTGGGTGGGCACAGGGACCACAAAGGGGACAGTCCACCCGGTTGGTAAACCCGCTGGCTCGGTCGCTGGAGCCTGCTTGTGGAAGGCGTGTACAAGTCCAGCGAGCTGCTCAACCCACCCAGGGTAAACGAGTTAATCGCTCCCAACGACTACATGCCAGCCGTTACAC
>JANPOR010000026.1:0-19574 GCA_031428075.1 Hymenobacter sp.
GGCCGCACCCGTACCGGCCGCGCCGCGCAGGAAAGTGCGCAGGTGGGCCACCGAAGTATTTCGCGCAGGGACTCGCTGAGGGTAATGCAGGGGTTCGCAGAATTGGAGCCAGGAAATTCGGACCGGTTCAGAGGTTTTTGCGCCACGTCAGCTTCAGGCCCGCCACTCCGCCAAGGTGGCGTTTGAAGCGCAGCAGCGACTCGTGGGGTTCGCGGCCGCCCAGCGTGGAGCGGCCCAAATCCACAATTTGCAGGCCCAGATCGCGGCCCAGCTGGTGCACTCCAGCGGTGAGCAGCACCGCCGGGCTGAGGTAGTTGAAAGCCAGCGGGCTGGCCGGATAAAAATTGTGCAGCACCCGCTCGCTGGCCTGAATGACAACGGTAAGGGCGGCCCATTCCCCGCCCGGCGCGCGCACCGACAAAAGCAGGTGTTCGCGCGCAAACAGCCGGAATAGCTCCTGCAACCGGTCCAGCGGGAGCGACAAGGGCGGCTGGCCGCGCTCGGCCCGGCACGCGGCGATGAACTCGTAGGCCGCGGGCAGCAGCAGCGGGGGTTCCTGCTCCAGCACGAGGCCGGCGCGGCGGCTTTGGGCCAGCCGGCGACGAGCCGACGGGTGCAGGTGCGCTTCGTAGTCGCGGCCCAGGTCGAGGCAGTAATTCTGCTCGGCCAGGGCGACCTCGTAGCCGCGCTGGCGCAAGGTTTCGGCCAGCGTGGAGCCCCCCGCTGGGTCGTAGCAAAACGGGTAGGAACGTATCTCCAGGGCCCCCTGGCCGTGTGCACGCAAGGTATCTTCGGCCTGCTCCAACAGGCCATGCAACGCCCGGATGGTGACGCTCGCGGCCAGTTGCGGTCCGCCAAAAGTAGCCTGCGCGGGCGAGCGCGCCGCGCCCGGCCCGGCCGCATCGGGCACCACGTAAAATTGCGCCATGGTGGCTTCCTGGGCTTCGTCTTCCAAAAAAAAGGCCAGCACCGGCCCGCTCAGCCGCTGGAGCACTTGGTGCTCGGGCCGGAAATACAGAAACGGCTCGAACGCCAGCGGCAGACGCGGCGCGGCCGGCAGCTGACCGGCCGATGTTTCCTGCACAAAGACGCGCTGCCCGGCCCTGGTTTCCACTGAGTAATCTACTTTTACGCGCAATTGGCTTGGCCCCATGGCTACCCTTTAGCAACTGCCCCGGCAAAGTACGGCACCGCACGCCCCACCAACCCGCTTTCGCGTAAGCTTGTGCAATGGAAAAGCTCAACCTGACCACTCCCCTGCCCTCTTCGGCCGCTTCGCCGGACGGACGGCCCAAGCACGGCCCCTCGGACACGACGGAACAGGCGGCCCGACGCCAAGCGCGCTACCAGGAAGTGGGCCAGCGCCCGGGAACCCTGCGCGTGCGCCCCGACGCCCCGACGCCCCGCTTATTCCTGATCATCTACGATGCGCAGGTTTTCGACGAAAACGAGTACACGGGCCGCTACGACGAGCTGCTGGTGGTGTTGCGCGCGCAGCCCGACCGCCAGTACTGGCTCGACGTACGCGGCTACGGCGACTTGCCCTTGCTCGAGCGCATCATGGCAGAATTCGGCCTGCACCCGCTACAAATGGAGGACGTACTCAACGACTACCAGCGGGCCAAAGTGGAGGTGTTTGACGACAACCGCCTGTTCATGGTATCGCGCATGGCCGACTTCACAGCCGAGCTGGAAATCGACGACGACCAGCTTTCTATTTTCACCGGGCCTAACTACGTGATTACGTTTCAAGACGACTACGGGGACTGCCTGGAGGTGCTACGCAACCGCCTGCGCGCCACCAATAGCCAACTGCGCCAGCGTTCCAGCGGCTACCTCGCCTATGCCCTCACCGACGTGGTGCTCGATCATTATTACCCCACGATGGCGGCCGTGGGCGATTATATCGAAGAGCTGGAAGACAGCATCTTCGGGGCCCGGCGCGAACGACGCCTGCTCAATCGCATTTTACGAGTAAAGAAAGACGTGGTGCGCCTGCGCCGGCTGGTGTACCCGGAGCGCGACAAAATCGCGGAAATCCTGCGCCTGCCCGACGAGGTAGTGCCCGAAGCCCTCAAATTGTACTACCGCGACTGCTACGACCATGCCATCCAGGCCCTGGACCTAGCTGAGAGCTACCGCGACAACATCAGCAGCTTGGCCGACTTATTCCTCTCGGACCAAAGCAACCGCATGAACGAGGTAATGAAAGTACTGACCATCATCAGCTCTATCTTCATCCCGCTGAGCTTTGTAGTGGGCCTCTACGGCATGAATTTTCAGCGAGACGACGGCCACGGCCACCTGATGCCCCTAAATATGCCCGAGTTGTATTCGCCCCTGGGCTACCCCATGCTGCTGGCCGTGCTGACGCTGATCGTGGTTGGGCAAATTTTCTATTTTTGGCGCAAAGGCTGGCTGTCCAGTCAAGATTAAGCCCTTTACTTACTGATGCAGAGATAGTTGATTGAACTACGTAATTTTTAACTGAGAATTCGAATCAATTGCCTTTGCCCAGTACGGCCCGCACTTGGCGCACTCGCTCGGCTACCGAGCCTTCGACGCAGGTGTAGGGTATTTCGAGCAGGTCGAGCTGCATGAGCGTGGTGCCCTGCTGCACGGTGCGCAGCGCCTCGGGCCCGCGCCAACCGTCGGCTTCGAACGGAATCGACGGCTGGCACACGATGGTGTGGGCGTAGCGGGCGCGACAGGCGCGGGCTAATTTCAACAAGCCTGGGTCGCAGCCCTGGTAGTAATAATACGAGTAGAGCGCCGTGGTGATGGCATTGGTGTCGACGAACAGAAACCGGCGCGCCCGGACGGCCAACTCGTCTTCCACCTCTAGGTGGCGCTGGGCAATGCGCAGGTGGTCGGCGAAGCTGACGTCGCCGCTTTTCTCTTCGGTGAGCTGGCGCCCGTACTCGGGCACCCACGCGGTGCTGTAAGCGATGGCCAGGGCCCTGCACAGGGTGGTTTTACCAGTGCTTTCGGCCCCCAGCAGCACGATGCGTTGAGGGGGGAGCACAAGAGAAATGGATGATTTCATAATCGACTAACGCTTACGAAAGTAGTGCCAGGCTGGGAATGGTTGGCAGCACGATTCGACCAACGGTTTTTTCCACGCTTTCAACCCGGCGTTTGGCCTGTCCGATGGTCTGCGCGGCTGGATCAGAGCCGTAGTTCGGCGCGGCGCAGCTCGCGGCCCACCAAGCGCACCAGCTGATAGGTACCGGTAACGGCGCTGTAGGTCAGCCCTACGCCGGCACCCGTGCTGGCCATGGGCTTGCCCCCCAGCAGCCGGCCCTGGGCGTCGAACAGGTAAACCAGACCCGGGCCCGGCTCATTCACGGCCACAAGGCGGCCCCCAGGCCCGAAATCGAATAGCTGCGTCGGCTTGGGCCCCGACGTAACAAAACCGCGCGACACCAGGGGCGCGACCCGGGAGGGCAGGTAAAAATCGTAGCGGCCGCCGTCTTCGCGCGTGATGCCGAAGCCGTGCCCATCGCCTGTCGCTGGCACTAACCGGAAAGTGGCCGTGCGGCTCCAAGTGGCCACCCGCCGCCGGCTCAACACGTCGCCCCCCAGCGTGAAAGTGACCAGCTCGCCGTGCTGGTTGACGACCGTGAGGCGGGTTCGGCCCAGGGTACTGCCGGCCTGTACCGATGCCCCGCCCGCCAGCCGCGCTCCTACGCTCAGCGGGAAGCCGGGAAGCAGGCCGCCGCGCTGGTCGTAGGCGTACACGTAGCCGTATTGCAGTGGGCACACTACCACGTCTCGCCCGCTCACGCTCAGCAGCACGGCGGCCCCGGCCAAGGGAAAGTCGAGCACCTTGGGGTTCCAGCCGGGGTACTGGCGGCCCTTGGCGTCGAGCAGAAACAAAGCCTGCGCGCCGGCGGCAGCCAGTAGGCGCGGGGCGGCCCCCGCCGGCGCGCTGGCTTGCAGAGAGGTGGCCCGCACAGAATCGGGCAAATTGAGGGGAAAGGGCGCGGCCTCGCGGCCGTCGGCCAGGGCCAGGCGGTGGAGGTGGCGGCCGGCGGCCAGCACCAGGCCTCCGGCGGTACCCGGCCCGGCCGGCAGCGGCGCAGCCCCCACCAGCGGCTCACCCAGCGAATCGGCCCACACCACGCCGTTGTCGGGGCTCACGAAGTAGGCCACGCCGGCCGAGTCCTGCACCAGCACCGCCGGCACCCGGGTGCCCGGCGCGGCCAGCAGCAGCGGCGTGCCCACTAGCGCCCCCCGAAAGACCAACCCCCGCCCCTCGCCGTTGCCCGCAACGGCGGGGCCCAGACCTTCGCTGGGGCGGTGCAGCAGCAGGCGCCCAAAGTATTGCGCGCCTGGCCCAGCCTCATTGGCGGCCGGCACCAGCTGCCAGGCCAGCTGCGGGAAGCACTTGAACAAAGCTTCGTTGCGCAGCAGCCCGGCGCGGCGGTCTTCGGTGAGGGCCCCGAGTAGGCCGTTCCACGCGTTGCGGGTGTCGAGATAGATACCCAAGCGGGCATGGGGCAGCGTTTGGGCGAGGAAAGAGGCATACGCCGGCGTGTGGGCCCAAGTGAGGCCGGCGGCCACATCGGCCAAGACACTGCTCAGGGTAGCGTTGTCGGCCAGCACCAAGTAGCCGTCGACCAGAGCGGCGGCGGGGTCGGGCGAGGTATCGCTGGGGGCCAGCAAGGGTTGCAGCAACTTGCCGATGGCCACGCCCAACGGGTGAATCTCGTAGCCCCCCACCCGCGTGAACGCCGCCGGGCTACCCGTGCGGCGGCGCACCTCGCCCAGCCAACGAGCGGTACGCGCCGGGCGCGGACAGCGCAGGTATGCCAGCCGCCCGGGCGCACTTCCGGGCGCGGGCGCGGCTAGGTAGGCCACCGCCATCTCGGGCCCAAAGGTAGCGGCCAGGCTGTCGAGGACCGTGCGCAGCCCCAGCGAATCGGGCCCAGCGGGGGCCAGCGGGCGCACCGCTAGCTGCACCACCAGCGCCGTACGCGTCGGCAGCACACCGGCGAGCCCAAAAACCTGGGCCGGTTGTCCCATTACTTTCGCCTGCAAGGCCCCGCGGGCCACTTCAGGGTTGGCGAAACCAGCCAGCTCGGCCACGGAGCCGACCAGCTTCAGGCCCAGCAAGCCATCGGAGGTGAGACCGGCGACGTGGTCGAGTCGAGCGTGGGCATCGGGGCGAAACAGCACGTCGAGCAACTGCGGCAAGCGCCGGAAGCTCAGCCAAAGCGAGGCGTCGATTTCCTTCAGCCGCAGCACGTCGGTGTCGGCAAAGCGGGCCAGCACGGTGGGGGCCCCGGGGTATTGGAGGCGGCGCACCACGGCTTCTACCAGGGCCGGATTAGTGCTCATCACCAAATGGTTGCGGTAGTTGAATACCGTCAGGCTGACTTCGGTGCGCACTTCGGTCAGCACGGTCAGCTCCTGTCCATCGAGCAGCCGCTGGCGCAGGCGGTAGCGTGGGTCGCGGCCCAAGGTTTCGAGCAGGCCCCGCACCTGCCGGTACTCGCGTACCGAGGCCAGCGGCACTTGGAAGAGCACATCGAACGTGTCGGGGCCCGTGACGTGGACCGACGTTACAACCTGCTTGCGGCCCAGCAACGCCAGCAGGCTGCCGCTGCGTCCGCCGCCGCGGGCCAAGCTGTCCGCCACGGCCAAGTGCCCGGCGGCCTGCTGCACATAGCGCAATGCCGTGAGGTTGTCCCAAAGCTGGGCTTCCTGCAAGTGGCGCACCAGCGCGGGGTGGTCGCGGGTGGTGAGCACGAGCACCGCGTCGTCGGGCACCAGCGCGTAGGCGTCCACCGGCTCGGCGGCCACGGTGCGGCGGTAGTACACGTAGGTGGCCAGCGCCAGCAGCAGCGCGGAGGCCACGAGCAGCGCCCAAAGCTTGCGGGACATATTCAGGAAGCGGGGAGCGGAAAGCAAAAGTACGGTGCCCACCCGCTATCCGGTTCGGCCGCTGCCTGCGCAAAGGACCAGCTTGCTCAAAGGCAGAAGGGCCGCTTTGCACACGTGGGTGTACTACCCTTACGCCGGGCGGCTACTCAGCTTGCCTGCGAGGCGGGGGCCGGCAAGCTGGTATTCCAGATGTCTTGGTGAAGCCTCCACTGCCCCTGCTGCTCTTTCCAAACGACGAGGTATTTGCCCTGATCCAGCTGCTGTTGATCCGCGCCGAACAAAGTATAAGTACCCAATTCAATGGCGGTTTCGGCCAGCTCTTCCATGTCCCGGGTGGTCAGTTTCACCCGTTTGACGCCCATTTGCATGGCCCCCTGCTAGAAAGCCTCGATGCCGGCCGCTCCGTGAATAGGCTCCATGCCCGTCGGAAACAGAGCCCCGGCGCTGGTGTAGAGGCCGGCAATGGCGGCCGCGTCGCCCCGCTCAAAGTAGGCTTCGAATGCGGCATTGGCGCGTTGTATTTCGTCACGGGTGCTCGTGGCTGTCGTGTGCATGAGAAACTTTGGTTAAAAGGTAATTAATATATACTTTGTTAAATATATAAATGTTTCCGAAAATACATCTCACATAAACATTCATGTAGACAAGCTTTTGCGCTAGAACCTCGCACCGCCGCTTGTTCGCCGTTGAGTATTCGATTAAATTTATTGAGCACTTGGTTTTGGTACGGCCGCCCTACCCGTGGGCCGGGGCCCACCGCGTCAGTCGCCAGGCTTCCTGCTGCGCGGCGGTCAGGAAAGACCAGGCTACGAGCCGACTTTTTTTCTGGCCCTGGGCCATATCCACGGTCCGCACATCCACCGCGGCGGCTTGTTTAAGGGCCCTGTAGACGCTTGGCAACGTTTCTTTTTTTGAGACGAGGGTGGTGTACCAAAAGCACCCGGCGGGCCGCTGCCGGCTTTCCTGCACCAAGCGGCGCACGAAGGCTTCCTCGCCACCCGGGCTCCACAGTTCGGCGTTTTGCCCACCAAAATTCAGCTCGGCGCGCGGCGCACGCGGGGCCCCCAGGTTGGCCAGCTTGCGCCGTGTGCCGGCCGTGGCCTCGGCCAGCGAGGCGTGAAAAGGCGGGTTGCACATCACGGCGTCGAACAATTCGGCGGGCCGGACGATGCCGTCGAAAATGCGGCGGGCGTCGGGTTGCAGCCGGCACTCGATGGCCCCCGCCAGGGCCCCGTTGCCCGCCACGATGCGCTGCGCCGATTGGATGGCCCCGGGGTCAATATCCGACCCCACGAAGCGCCAGCCGTACTCCTGGTGGCCGATGATGGGGTAAATGCAGTTGGCCCCCACGCCAATGTCCAGCACGGTCACCGCTTCGCCCCGGGGTACCGCGCCGCCGTTGCTGGCGGCCAGTAAATCGGCCACACAATGCACGTAATCGGCCCGGCCCGGGATGGGCGGGCACAGGTAACCGGCCGGAATATCCCAATAATCCACGCCGTAGAAGTGCCGCAACAGCGCCCGGTTCAGCGCTTTCACGGCGGCCGGGTCGGCAAAGTCAATCGAGGCGTCGTTGTATTTATTGACCCGCACGAAGGCAACCAGCGCCGGGCTGCTTTTAATTAATTCGGGGAAATCGTAGCGGGCCCAGTGCCGGTTGCGCGGGTGCAGCGTGTCCTTGCTAGCGGTGGCGGGGCGGTTGGGCAGCGGGGGCATGGCTAATTACCATTATTTCAAGGTGTAGTAGGGGTCTATTCAATATTTTATAAATAATTTCTGACAAGGAGATTGCAGTAATAATTAGGGTGATTTCTGACTGGACTTGATATGATCAATTTCCAGCTTGTAGCCAAATACGTTTCGTAAATTAGGTAACGTTGTAAGTCCGTAACAGCTTTGCTTGCGGCCAGTGAGCAAGACATGTTGGCCTGCTATTTGGAATTGTGATGGCAAGGCTGTTGTAGGCACTAAAACGTTCTCCAGGCGGTAATTGCGCTGAGCTATATCGGTTGAATCAACGGTTAGGCAGTACTGATTTAACTCCGTTATGATAACCATCGCTTCCCGGTCCTGATAAACCGCCAGCGTGCGTTCATCAGCGCACGTCTGATTAGAGATAACTACTTCGTCTTTTTTACAACTCCAAATGATAAGCAGCAGTAAGCTGGGTATTAGATATTTTAAATAATTTCTCATCAACTAATAAAAAAGAGAAAAGAGAAAAATTTAGGATGAGGAATGACGGCTCTTCATAGAAGAGATTAATTACTTCTAATAGGTTGCATGCCCTTGTTGGTGTAGCTGATTTTACACGCTGCGAATAACGCTTCAATCTATATTGAAAAGCGGAAACTCTTAGTTAACGCTCCTTACTCCCCCGTAATCTCCGCCACGTAGGCCGTGCCGCCCAGGCGGCGCATATTCCGCAGCACGCGCAACTGCTTGGCGCGGGCCACGGGACCCGGCTCGGAGGCGCGGAAGCGGAGCGGGTTGGGCAGCACACCGGCCAGCAGGGCCGCTTCGGGGGCCGAAAGCTGATCGGCTGATTTGTGGAAATACCGCTCGCTGGCGGCTTCCACGCCGAAGGTGCAGTCGCCCATTTCGGCCACGCTCAGGTACATTTCCATGATGCGGCGCTTGCTCCACAGCGACTCGATGAGAACCGTAAAATAGGCTTCGGCGGCTTTGCGCATGTAGCTGCGGCCCTGCCACAGGAACACGTTTTTGGCCACTTGCTGCGAGATGGTGCTGCCGCCCACTATATGTTTGCCGTCGCCGTGCCAGTTGCGTTTGGCGGCGTTCACCAGGGCCCCCACGTCGAAGCCGTGGTGGATGAGAAAGCGCTGGTCTTCGGCCGCCACCAGGGCCAGGGGCACCGTGGGAGCCACCTCGTCGAGCGTGCGAAATTGGTAGCGGATGTGGCGCGTGCCCTCCTGGATGCCGTAGTAGCCAAGGCCCACCGGGGCGTGAGCGCGGCGGTCGAGCATGAGCCAAGTGGCGGGCGGCGCCACCCAGCGGTAGGCCAGCACCCACGCCACCGACGCCAGAAATAACGCGGCTCCCACTTGCAGCGCCAGCCGTGTGGCCTGACGCAAGTAATACACTAATTTTTGGCGGGCAGGCGAAACGGGCGGCATGGGCCGCAAAAGTAACCCGCTGGGATGCGTTTTGGTCCGGGGCCCTACCTTTCGGGACCGTTGTTGACCGGCATTTATCCGTTTTTCTATGCGCATCGCCCGTTGCTTACTCCTTCTTTCACTGCTGCCCATGGGCCTGGCCTGGGCCCAATCCACTCCGGCCCCGCCAATGCAGGGAGGCGTATCGGCGGCCCTGGCGACGTACCGGGCCCAAGCGCTGCGGCGCGTGAGCTACGCGCTGCACTTCACGCTGCCAGGGACCACGGCGCAGCCCGTGGCGGCCACCGAGGCCCTGCGCTTCGAGCTGCGCACGGCCCCCAGCGATTCATTGGCGCTCGACTTCAAGGCCCCGGCCGGGGCCGTGCACCGGCTCGTGGTGAACGGGCGGGCCGTGCCGCCGGTGCTGCGGCGCGAGCACGTGCTGCTCGCCCCGGGCTACCTGCAGGCGGGGTCCAACGAGGTTGCCATCGACTTCACGGCCGGCGACCGGTCGCTGAACCGCAACCCGGAGTTCGTCTACACGTTGCTGGTGCCCGACCGCGCCCGCACCGTGTTTCCGTGCTTCGACCAGCCGGACTTGAAGGCCACGTTCGCCCTCACCCTCACGCTGCCCGCCGCCTGGCAGGCCGTGGCCAACGGCCCCCTGGCCGATTCAACCCGCACCGACGACGGCGCAAAAACCTATCGTTTTCGGCCCTCCGACACCATCAGCACTTACCTGTTTGCTTTCGCAGCGGGACGGTTCCGGCCCTTAACGCAACAGGTGGACGGCCGGCCGATGCACTTCTACTACCGCGAAACCGACACCGCCAAAATCAGCCGCAGCCTAGGGCCCATCTTTGCCATTCAGGCCGAAGCCCTGCGCTTTTTGCAGGACTACACCCAGCGGCCGTACCCGTTCCAGAAGTTTGATTTCGTGGCCGTGCCCGACTTCCAGTACGGCGGCATGGAGCACGTGGGCGTCATCGATTACAAGGCATCGGCGCTGTTTTTAGACGCCGGTGCCACCCGCGAGCAGCTCAACGGCCGTGCCAACCTGCTGGCCCACGAAACGGCCCACATGTGGTTCGGCGATATGGTGACCATGCGTTGGTTCGACGACGTATGGACCAAGGAGGTGTTCGCCAATTTTATGGCCGATAAAATCGGGGCCGTGACCCAGCCCGACGGCAACTTCGACCTCAAGTTCCTCACTGACCACTACCCCGCCGCTTACGCCGTGGACCGCACCGCCGGGGCCAACCCCATCCGGCAGCCGCTGGCTAATTTACAGGACGCGGGCTCGCTCTATGGCAACATCATCTACCACAAAGCGCCCATCATGATGCGCCAATTGGAGCACCTAATGGGCCCCGACGCCTTCCGCGACGGCCTGCGCGAGTACCTGCGCCGCTACGCCTACGGCAACGCCACCTGGCCCAACCTTATCGCCATCCTCGACGCCCGCACGCCCGCCGACTTGCAAGCATGGAACAAAGTGTGGGTAAACGAGCCCGGCCGTCCGCAATTCAGCTACCGGCTGCGCACGGCGCGGGGCAAAATCAAGGGCTTCATCCTCGACCAAAAGGGCGAGGACGGCAGCCGCCGCGTGTGGCCCCAGGCCTTCGCCGTGGCCCTGGTGTACGCCGACCACGTAGACGAGCTGCCCGTGAACATGTCTGGGGCCCACCTGCGCCTGCGCGCCGCCGAGGGCCGCCCGGTCCCGCAGTACGTACTGCTCAACTCGTCGGGACAGGGCTACGGGCGGTTTCCCGTCGATGCGCAGGGCCTACCGCACCTGGGCGAGCTAACCAGCCCGGTGATGCGCGCAGCTGCCTACATCTGCCTGACTGAGAACATGTTGTCGGGTCATAATGTGAACCCGGCGCAGCTGCTGGGCCTACTGCGCCCGCTACTGGCCCACGAGCCCGAGGAGCTGAACCTGGACCTGCTGCTGGACCAAGTGGCGAACATTTTCTGGCGCTTCACCCCGCCCGAGCAGCGCCCGGCCCTGGCAGCGGCGCTCGAGTCCGAGCTGTGGACCGCCGTGGCGCAGGTGCCGGCCCCCAACCTGAAAAAACTGCTTTTCAAGGCCTACGCCGGCCTGGCCCTGAGCCGCACGGCCCAGGACCGCCTCTACACCACTTGGCAAACCCGGCAGCCACCCGCCGGCGTGGTCCTCACCGAAGACGACTACACCGACCTGGCCACCGACCTGGCCTTGCGCGCCTACCCCGGCTACGCGGATATTTTACAAACCCAGTTGGCCCGCATACAGAACCCCGACCGCCGCCAGCGCTTGCAGTACCTGCTGCCGTCGCTTTCGGACAACGTAATCGTGCGCGACGCTTTTTTTGCCGGCCTAGCCGACGCCAAAAACCGTCAGAAGGAAGCGTGGGTCGCCTCGGCCCTCGCCTATCTGCACCACCCGCTGCGGGCCGCTACTTCCGAGAAGTATCTCCCCCAAAGCTTGGCCCTGGTGGAAGAGTTGCAGCGCACGGGCGACATTTTTTTTCCCCAAACCTGGCTGCAAGCTACTCTGCATTGGTACCGCACGCCCACGGCAGCGGCCACCGTGCGCACGTTTTTGCAGGAGCGCCCGGCTTATCCCGCACCGCTGCGGGCCAAGATTGAGCAGGCGGCGGATAACCTTTACCGGGCCGCCAAGCTGTAGCGCGGACGCTGCGAGTCCGGGGCCCTCGCTTCGTCCTGCCGATTATTGGGCAGCGACCGTTCAGCGCCGCGGACTACCAAGGCCACGCTACGGCGCTCTACACTAAGGCCACCAGCGCCTGGAGCAGCGGCGCGGGTCGCTCAGCCAGGTACGCTACGCACTGCGTCAAGGTCACGTTTTCGGGGCCCGCCACGCGTAGCGGCCGGGCCACTACGCCGGGCACTTGGCTCAAATCGAAAAACGAGGGCACGAAGGCGATGCCGATGCCCAGGCTGACGAGGTTGCTAAGTAATTCCAGCGACGACACTTCCTGCACGATGGCCCCGCGCCGGCTGAAACCTGCCTGCTGGCAAAGGTGTTCAATCTCGTCGTACACCGGATGCAGCGGCCGGCTGATTTCTACCCACTTCTCGTGTGCGAGGGCCTCCAGTGCTACGTCGGGGGCTCCGGCCAGGAAATGGGCGGCGGGTAAGGCCACGGCCAGCCCGCCCTGGCCGAAGGGCCGGGCGGCCAGCTCAGCGTGCAGCAGCGGCAGCATGGTCAGGCCCAAGTCAATAGTTTCGGCCACCAGCGCCTCTTGCACGGCCCGAAAGGTGGGCAACTCGCGCAGTTGAAACTGCACCTCGGGGAAACTTTGGCGGAAGCGCTGCACGATGCTCACCAAGCGGTCGGGACGCAGCAGCTGGTAATAGCCCAGGGCCACCGATTTTTGCTGGGCCCCCACGCGACGCACCGTTTCGATGGCCTGGCGGCTGAGGTGCAGCAGGCGTTGGGCATCCGCCAAGAACACGGTACCGGCCTCAGTGAGCACCACTTTGCGCTGGCGGGTGCGCTGCACGTGGTCGAACAGCTCAACGCCTAACTCACTTTCCAGCAGCTGGATCTGCTGGCTTAGGGCGGGCTGCGACACGCACAGCTTGGCGGCCGCCCGGCCGTAGTGCAGTTCAGCAGCAACCTCGGCGAAATAGCGCAGCTGGCGGAATTCCATGCCGGTAAAGATCGATAGGAATTACTTATTGAACCGATAACAAACCGATATTGGACTCGTGCGCTAACAGTTGTTAGTATTACGCTTTGTTCTGCTACTCACCCCAATTTCCCATGAAAACCCAGGTCGCCCACGAACTGCAACAGCATGCTGCTACCGATTTCCTTCCTTTGCTTGGCACCGACCACCTGGAGTTTTACGTGGGCAACGCTAAGCAAGCAGCCTACTACTACAAGTCGGCCTTCGGCTTCCAAACGGTGGCCTATGCGGGCCCCGAAACCGGTGTACGCGACCGCGCTAGCTACGTGGTACAACAGGGCAAAATCCGCCTGGTGCTCACCACGGCCATGCACAGCGACCATATCATCTCGGAGCACGTGCGTCAGCACGGCGATGGCGTTAAAATCTTGGCCCTATGGGTAGAAGACGCTTACGAAAGCTATGAGAAAACCATGAGCCGCGGGGCCCGCAGCTACCAGGAGCCCCGCACCCTCACCGATGAATTCGGTGAGGTACGCACGGCTGGCATCTATACGTATGGCGAAACCGTTCACCTTTTCGTGGAGCGCAAAAACTACCGGGGCCCCTTCATGCCGGGCTTCGTGGCCCAGCAGTCAGACTTCAGCCCCGCCCCGGCTGGCCTACTCTACGTGGACCACTGCGTGGGCAACGTTGGGTGGAACCGCATGAACCCCACCGTGAAATGGTACGAAGACGTAATGGGCTTCGCCAACATCCTGAGCTTCGACGACAAGCAGATTACTACCGAATACTCGGCCTTGATGAGCAAGGTGATGAGCAACGGCAACGGCTACGTGAAGTTCCCCATTAACGAGCCCGCCGAAGGCAAGAAAAAGTCGCAAATTGAGGAATACCTGACTTTTTACGAGGGCGAAGGGGTGCAGCACATCGCGGTGGCCACCGACGACATCATCGGCACGGTGCGCGAACTAAAAAGCCGCGGCGTGGAATTCCTGAACACGCCCGACTCTTACTACGACAACCTGCGCGCCCACGTCGGCCACATCGACGAAGACGTGGAGGCCCTGCGCAGCCTGCGCATCATGGCCGACCGCGACGAGGAAGGCTATTTGCTTCAGATCTTCACCAAGCCGGTGGAGGACCGGCCCACGGTGTTCTTCGAGATTATCCAGCGCAAGGGCGCCAAGAGCTTCGGCGCCGGCAACTTCAAAGCCCTGTTCGAAAGCTTAGAGCGCGAGCAGGACCGACGGGGCAACTTGTAGTTACTGACAACAAGGTTCTTGGCGCGGGGCTCTGCCCCGCGCCGGCTACCGGCGGGCCTCTGCCCGCATCCCAGAACGATGTGGGGCAGAGCCACGCGCCAACGGACACTCAAAATCAAGCATCAGACAGACAATGCCCATCTACCACAAGCTCGGCCGGCTGCCGGCCACGCGCCACAC
Organism: Hymenobacter sp.; assembly: GCA_031428075.1. GTDB lineage: Bacteria > Bacteroidota > Bacteroidia > Cytophagales > Hymenobacteraceae > Hymenobacter. The sequence continues at coordinate 14,092 of JANPOR010000026.1, forward strand.
GGTATTTGCCAAACCCGGGGGCGGGCTTTATTACGAGCAGCTGTTCGGCACCGTCGGCTTCGAGGGTATGTCGTCGCTGATGTACCACTTGCGCCGGCCCACCACGGTGAAGGAGGTACTGGATGAAACCGACCTGACGCCAAAAATCGCGGTCGAAAAAAACATCAAGGCCCGGCTGCTCAAAGGTTTCCAGGTGCCGCCGCAGGACGATTTTTTGCAGTCCCGCACGCCCGTGCTGGTGAACGGCGACGTGCACATCAGCTTGGCCGCGCCGCGCCATTCGCTGACGGCATATTTCTACAAAAACGCCGATGCCGACGAGCTACTATTCATTCACCGCGGCACGGGGAAATTGCGCACGCAGCTGGGCAACATTCGGTTCGAGCCGGGCGATTATTTGTTGATTCCGCGCGGCATTATTTACCAGATTGAGTTCGATTCGGAAGATAACCGGCTGCTCATCACCGAGTCGTTTCACCCCATTTACACGCCCAAGCGCTACCGTAACTGGTTCGGGCAGTTGCTGGAGCACGCGCCCTATGCCGAGCGCGACTACAAGCTGCCCGAGGAGTTGGAAACCCACGACGAAACCGGCGATTTTATCCTGAAAATCAAAAAGCAAGGCGTGTTGCACGAGTTGCTTTATCCATCGCATCCGTTCGACGTGGTGGGCTGGGACGGCTACAACTACCCTTACGGACTAAGCATCCACAACTTTCAGCCCGTGACCGGCCGGGTGCACCAGCCGCCGCCCGTGCACCAGCAGTTCGAGACGAAGGCCTTTGTGGTGTGCTCGTTCGTGCCGCGCCTGTTCGATTACCATCCGCAGGCCATCCCGGCTCCTTACCACCACTCCAACATCGACTCTGACGAGGTGCTATATTACGTGGACGGCAACTTTATGTCGCGCAACAACATCGAGCAGGGCCACATCACGCTGCACCCCGGCGGCATTCCGCACGGCCCCGCGCCGGGAGCCTACGAGCGCAGCATCGGCAAGACGAGTACCGACGAGATTGCCGTGATGATCGACACTTTCCGGCCCCTGATGCTAACCGAAGCGGCGATGCAGCTTGATGACGGCAGCTATTACCAATCCTGGCTAGAACCGGGTACTTAGAGTAGTTCTCACGTCAGTGTATGTGGTAGCCACAGCCAACCCAATTTTGTGCGTTACGTTCAGTTGTCCAGTCGGTGGCGGCGTGGATAATGCTTTCCAGCGCCTCGCGGGTGCAGACCCGGGCCGTGCGCAACCACGTTTTGTGTTTGCTGAAGGCCAATTCGATGGGATTGAAGTCGGGCGAGTACGGCGGCAAATAGCGCCGCCGCGCCCCGCGGGCTTCGCCGAGTTCGGCCAAGCCCGCCACTTTGTGAGCGGGCAAGTTATCGGACACGGCCACGTCGCCGGGCTCGGGCATGGGGCCGATGACCTGCTGGAGATACGCGGCAAACACGGCCCCATTGACGGCCCCGCTTACCGTCATGGCCGCTTGCAGGCCCGTGGTGGTCAGAGCGGCCACCAGCGTCTCTTCGGCCCGCCGTGCAACGGCGGAGCCTGGCCTGGCGGACGCGTTGCCCGCCCTCGGCGCAGGCGTAGCGCCGGCAATAGATTAGGTTGGTGCTTGTCTCGCCCACGAACTTGCAGCAGGTAAAATCCGCTCTCTGCACGGCTTCCACCAAGGCGCTCCGCAAGGCTACGACCCGCTCGGTGTTGCGCTCGGCGGCGTGAACGCACTTTTTTTTGCCGCCAGCCCAGCGCCTGCACCGCCCGTCCCAGCCTGGTCCGGCTCACGGCCCGCCCGCCGAGGGCCGCCGGCCACACGCGTAACTCGTTCACGGTGGCACCGGGCTGTTGGCGCAGGCCGGCCACCAACCCAGTGCGGGCGGGCGCATCCAGGCACGGAACTGGCCCGCCAGGGCAGCGCCGCCAGCGAACCGTGCGTGCGCTGGCGGTGCAGGAGTTTCTCCACAAAGGATACCAACACGCTGACACGCGCCCGATTTGCTTTCATTCGAAGAAATAAATCGGCAGGTTTGGAGCGCTGGGGCCGGGATATTCATTCCGGCGGCGGCTTCGCGGCTGGTTACGCGGGGGTAGGTGGAAGCTCTGGTAGCCGGCGGGCTCGAAGTCATCGCCTGCGGGGCCAACGTCCCTTTTGCCGACCCAAAAATATTCTTCGGGCCCACCGGAGAGTGGGCCGACGCCCGCGCGGCCGTCATCCCCGACTTCGTTGCCAACTGCGACATGGCCCGCGTGTTTGCCAACCTAATGGAAACGGGGGCCGAAATCACCGACTAAACCATTTTTCAAGGCACCTCGCGCGTCATCGAAGCTACCCTGGCCCGCACCCACCCGCAAAACGAGGCGCGCACCGGCTTGGCCCAGCGCTCGTTTGAAACGACCCTCCGGCAGTTGGTGTAGGACCTTGGCGGAAACCGCGGCGCGGCGTTTCCGCCCTACCTGCGTATCATTGGTCCCCGCTGGGGCTCCACCGACCTCTGTTCCCGCTTACTTTAATTTTATGCGAGTCATCCCGCTCTTCCCGCTCAACCTGGTCGTTTTTCCCGGGGAAAAACTCAACCTCCATATTTTCGAGCCCCGCTACCGCCAGCTCGTGCGCGACTGCCTAGAGGAAAACACTTCCTTCGGCATCCCGCCATTTCTCGACAACCAGCTCAGCGAATTAGGCACCGAGATGCGCCTGGTGAGCGTGGAAAAATCGTACGCCAACGGCGAGATGGACATCCGCAGCCAAGCGGTAGGAGTATTTCGGCTGCGGCAGTTCCAGCGGCAGGCCCCGGGCAAGCTCTACGCCACCGGCCAGATAGAAGCCGTGGTGCAAGACGAGGTAGCCGACCCGCTGCTGCGCCAAATTATTACCGCCCAGGTGCGCCAACTCTACGAAGCCCTAGGCCTCAAGAAGCTGCTGTTGGAATTGGCCCCCGACTACCACATTTTTGACATCGCCCACCACGTAGGCTTCAGCACCGAGCAGGAGTATCAGCTACTGGCCACGACCAGCGAGCAGGAGCGCCAGCATCTCGTGCGCGAACACCTCGACCGCACGCTACCCGTTGTGCTCGAAACTGAGCGCCTCAAGGAGCGTGTCCGCCTGAATGGGCATTTTAAAGAACTGATTCCGCCGAATTTCTAGCCTATTTTTTCAGCCCACCCGGTACGCCCTGCGGGAACTGTTGAGCAATTTCCTGTTCCAAGTGCCCGATGCGATTGCCAGGGTTGGGGTGGGTGCTCAGGAACTCGGGCTGCTCCCCACTGCCCCCCTGGCGGGCGAGCATCTGCATTACCTGAATCATGGCCCGAGGGTCGTAGCCGGCCTTAGGCGTCAGCTCCACAGCTAGCTTGTCGGCTTGCAGCTCGTCGGCACGACTAAAGTTCAGGCCCACGACTTTGACGATGGCAGCGGCCACGGCCGCGCTGGCCACCGTACGACCGGGGTTGTTAGGATCGTAGCTGGCGATGGTGGCGGCCCCCGCCAATCCTTGGGTGAGGTTGGATTTCGCTACTTGCTGGGCCGAATGCCGGGCCACCACGTGGCCAATCTCGTGGGCCAGCACGCCGGCTAACTGCCCCTCCGACGTCAGATTTTTGAGCAGGCCCTGGGTGATAAAAACCTGCCCGCCGGGCAGCGCAAAGGCGTTGATGGTTTGATCATCGGCCAGTAAGTGAAACTGGAACTTGTAGGGCGTCTGGCCTGCCTTAGTACGGCTGATAATGCTTTGGCCTACCTGCTGCACCAGCTGCGTGCGCTGCGTGTTGGAGCTTTCGCCGCCGTACTGGGCCTCCATGCTGGGCGCGGCTTGCAGGCCCAAGGCTATTTCCTGATCGGGCGTCATGCCACCTACGTGCTGGGTTTCGCCGGTTACATCGTTTTTTGAGGTGTTGAAGAAGTAGCCCAGCAGCGTAACGGCTGCTACGATAAGACCGATGATGAAACGCAGGTTGAGGCGCATGGCCAAAGCAGAGGGTAAAGTGAGCGAACAGGCCGCGGACTTCGCTACCTTGCTCCTCTAACGCGCCCGCCGCGCCGGGGTTATGGCGCGGCGGTTGCCGCAGTTTCGGCAGCAGCGGGCCACCTTTGCGGCGGGTTTTCGTGCTCTTCCGCTATGCGCTGTTTTTCGTCGTTTCTGTATTTCCCCCGCGCTGCCCGCTGGCCGTGCATTGCCGTGTGGCTGCTGGTGCTACTGACGGGTTGCGGCCACGCTCTGCCCCCATTGCCAGGCTTCGAGCCCGCGGGCTGGCGAGCTGATGCTTACGGCTGCCGGGGCCGCCGCGCCGCGCTGCTGCCCGCCCTGCTCAAGGCCCGCGACCAGCTCTACCTCACCCGGGCCGACGACATAACGGCTCTGCTCGGCCAGCCCGACGAAGAAGAGCTGCGCGAAGGCACCGAGAAAGTGTACATCTACTACATCGTGCCAGGCCCCCAGTGCGCGCCGCCCCACCGCCGCTCGGGGGCCCAGTGCCTGCGCTTACACTTTGGCCCGCTAGGCACCGTCACCGAAATTTTGGCCGACCCAGCGGCTCCTGTCCAGTAGCGAGAACCTGGCTGCACTGCCATTTCCGACCGGTATCTAAGCACTAAAAAAAACCTGTCAGTTGCTTGACAGGCCTTTTTTAACTCGAGTATCAAGGGTTTAACCGCGGCCGTTGTCCGCGGGCGCGTCTTGCTCTTGGTGCATTTGGCCAAGCTGCGAAGCCGAGAGGATGCGCCCGCACGCCTGGTCATACTGTGCGTCAAGCTCGGCCAGGCGTGCGGTACGGCCCGCTTCGTCGGCTTTGAAGTACGTGTTGATTTCGCCGAGCTGGGTAAAGCGCGTGCGATTTACGGCGTATAGCTTCACGTACTGCCCCTCGTTGAGGTGCAGGCGATTCGCCATTTGCCGCGTCAGGTCGGCCGCTTCACTGCTGAAAACGGGACTGCTTTGCACCGTACGCTCGATCGTGCGTTCGGCGAATTGGGCATGGGCCGGCACGTAAGCCAGCGCAAAAAAGGCAACTAGTGCGGAAAACTTAGCTTTCATGAAGTGTTTTTCGGAGGGGTTAAAAAGTGCTTTGGAAGCGGAATTACTAGAAGAAAAAAATATTCGGATTTTTAAAAAGTCCAATGTTAAAAGCGGGCTGCCGGCTAGTGTTTGGTGGTTAAAAACCGCCAGCTTGCCATTTTATATTCCTTTTTTTAGAAGATTCTTGCTAATTGATTCAATAATACAAAAAAAAACCAGCTCTGTACAGAACTGGCTCTAAATCACTAAAAAATCATATGGTATGGCAGCGTTAATCGTTGCTTTTCATCGGGTCAGGGGCTTCCTTTTTGAAGTACTGCATGGCGGTGAGCGAAGTGATGACGCCCGTCATGGCGCCCATCAGGACGATGGCCAGAAAAGCCAGGGTCACCGACAAGTCGAAGCCGAAAAGATCTTTGGCCTGCGTCAGGTCCATCGACTTAGGTAAAACCACGGTGAGT